>NZ_LWFX01001526.1:0-4711 GCF_001635175.1 Alcanivorax sp. HI0083
GAGTGGACCTCGGGCAGTTCGGTCAGGCACGCGCCGCGGCTCTCGAAGAATGGCGACCCCGCGTTGCGGCAAAAGTTATACATGGGTGCCGTTGTGGCGATGCGGCATAACCCCAGCATTCGGCGCCAATATCAACGGCTGTGTGCTGCAGGCAAACGAAAGATGTCAGCGCTGGGCGCGGCCATGAGANAACTGGTGCACATCGCTTACGGCGTGCTGGCGCACCAGAAAGAATATGAACCACAGCCCGTTTGAGAGGGGTTGTGGTTCATTGGGAGAGACGGTATCTACCCCAACCGCCCCCCTTCCTAAACAAAAAAGGCGCCGAAGCGCCTTTTTTGTGTGTTGCCGGGATTACCGGGTCTTACCCAGATCCGCCAGTGGATGCTTCGGCGCCGGGCAACGGAAAAAGCTATCGATGTAGGCTTTCGGCACCGACGCCACATCACGATGGCGGAACCCGGGCTTACCATCCTTGTCGATCAACAAGGCCCGCACCCCTTCGCGGAAGTCACCGTGCAGGGAGCATTGCACAGCCAGGCACCACTCCATGCGGAACACCTCAGCCAGATCGTAATAGGTAGAGCGATCCAGCTGCTCCCACACCAGATGGGCGGTTTGCGGGCAGCCGCGCTCCAGGTTGCCCAGTGCCTTGTCCAGCCAGCGGTCACGCTCTTTCACGTTCAGCAGCTGCTCAGTAACCACCGCAATGCTTTCGCCATCACACAGACGATTAATCAACGGCAGATGGTCGATCAACGGATGAGGCAGATCACTCATGTCCGCCGCTTGTTGCTTGAACAAGCGGTACATCACCGCGCGGTTTTCGGCTTCATCATCCGCGAAATCCTGCTCGGCCAGTGCATCCAGCAGGCTGTCGGCATCGGCGTCCACCATGCGGTCCGCCATGCCGATTTCTACCGCTTCGCGACCGTTGATGTGCACCCCGGTGAGCCCCAGGAACAACCCCACCCGGCCGGGCAGACGATTCAGGAACCAGCTGCCACCCACATCCGGGAACAGGCCGATGGTGATTTCCGGCATGGCCATGCGCGAACGCGGCGTGACCAGGCGGAAGTCGGCACCCTGTAACAGGCCCATACCGCCCCCCATGACAATACCATCACCATAAACGATGACCGGGATGGCACTGGTGTGCAGCCGATAATCCAGCACATATTCCGCCGCGAAATATTCTTCGGTAAACGGATTACGGCCTTCGCCCGCGTGTTTCACCATGGACTTGTGCATTTGCACGATATCGCCGCCCGCGCAGAGCGCCTTGCCGCCAGCACCATCCAGCCAGATCGCCACCACATCAGAACGTTGCTCCCAGGCATCCAGCTTCTCGCTCAGCAACTGGATCATCTCCAGGCTTAGCGCGTTCAGGGATTTGGGGGCATTCAGAGTGGCGCGGGCGATCACTCGGCCGCAACGGGTTTCGATTTCGGAAAACAACACGCAGTCAGACACAACGACTCCATAAAGCAGTGAATAGTTAATAATTAACAGTTAATCATTTGCGCGGGCCACCCCATCTATTCAGCACGTCTGAAGCCGCGTTCATGCTATAGGCGCGGCCCCAGGACTCGAAAAGACCGAGGTGACCAACCGCGCAGCTATTAACTATTCATTATTAATTGTTAATTTTCAGGCACCGACCAATCAATAGCCGTTTTTCCCTGCTGAAGCAGGTATTGATTCGCGCGGGAGAAATGGCCACAGCCGAGGAAACCACGGTACGCAGATAACGGTGAAGGGTGCGGGGCAGAGAGCACGCAGTGCTTGTCGCGATCGATCAGGCGACCTTTCTTCTGGGCATGGCTGCCCCAAAGCAAAAACACCAAGCCATCACGATCACGATTCAGATGCTCGATGGCTTCATCGGTAAACCTCTCCCACCCCTGCTTCTGGTGCGAAGCAGCTTGCCCGGCCTCGACAGTAAGCACCGCATTGAGCAACAGCACACCCTGCTCAGCCCAATGGGTCAGGTTGCCATGGGAAGGAATATCGAAGCCCAGATCCCGGTGAATTTCCTTGTAGATATTCACCAGTGACGGCGGCGTCTTTACGCCGTGCTGAACGGAAAAGCACAAGCCATGGGCCTGGTTTGGACCGTGATAAGGGTCCTGCCCCAGGATTACTACCTTTACCTGCTCAAAGGGCGTCAGGTTAAAGGCGTTGAAAATATCCGGCCCCGGCGGGAAAACCGTTTTCCCCGCACGCTTCTGTTCTGCCAGGAAGGCGCGCAGTTGCGCCATGTAATCCTGCTCGAATTCGCCCGCCAAATGCTGTTGCCAGCCGGGCTCTAACGGCACGCCCTTGCCACCCGAGGTGTTCGCGGGATCCACATCAGCCATGGTGGGGAACGACTTTATCCAGCATGTTGTACATGCGCTTCTCGACAAACTCCTGGGAGATTTTTTCCGGGTGTACCAGCAAGCGCTGTTCGATGGTCAGGAAGGTGGCGAAGATTAACTCCGCGTCCAGCTTTGGTTCTTTGCAGCCAAAGAGTTCGCAGGCCATGGTCAGCGTCTCCACATGCTGGCGCAGGTACATGTCCGCCAGTTCACGCAGCCGCGCATCCAGAATTGCTTCCTGAATAAACGCCTGCTCGGCAACCACATGGTCGCGGCGATTCTGCAGCTCATCCACAATAAAGGCCGCCATCATTTGCGCCAGCAACTTCACCAGCCGGTCCCGCTCTTGCGGGTCTGCCAGGCTATCGCGGGAAAACTGCGACATCAGCCCAAAGGCCTGCTCCTTGAACGGCTCGATCACTTCCTTCATTGCCCGCTCGGCGAACAACGTGAAGGTATCCGCGATCAGATCGGAGATATCCTTGAAGTAATAGGTGGTCGCCGAAAGGGGCACCTCCGCTTCACGGGCAACCGCCCGGTGGCGAACGGCACGAATACCCTCGCGCACAATAATACTGAGCGAGGCCTCAAGAATTGCCTGTCGACGCTGCTCGCTACCCGTGCGGCGCGCTTTTCTTCCCTGGTACTGAATTGCACTTGTCATGGACACAGCCAGCCTTTGTTGTCAGCCCTAAATTTGTGTCGCTCTCCCGACTTCAATCCCGCAAGGGCGGCAGGCGCAAATGGCGCCTGAAAAAACAGCCTTTATCAGCCCTGAGGCCGCATATGCGGGAACAGAATAACGTCTCGAATAGACGGCGCATCTGTAAACAACATTACCAGACGATCAATGCCGATGCCCTCCCCGGCCGTCGGCGGCAAGCCGTGCTCCAACGCGACCACATAGTCCTCGTCGTAGAACATGGCTTCATCATCACCGGCCGCTTTCTCTTCCACCTGCTGGCGGAAACGCTCCGCCTGGTCTTCCGCGTCATTCAACTCGGAGAAACCATTGGCAATTTCACGGCCACCCACAAAGAACTCAAACCGCTCGGTAACAAAGGGGTTATCGTCCATGCGGCGCGCCAGCGGCGACACCTCGGTGGGGTATTCGGTAATAAAGGTCGGATCCTTCAAACGGTGTTCCACCGTCTTTTCGAAGATCTCGATCTGCACCTTGCCCAAGCCATAGCCGCCCTTGAGAGGAATACCCAGGCCAGTAGCAATTTCACGGGCACCTTGCTCATCCGCCAGCTTGGCGGCATCCATATCCGGATTAAAATGCAAAATGGAATCGAATACCGTCATCCGCGCAAAAGGTTTACCAAAATCGTACACATCACCCTGATACGCCACGTCCGTTGTACCCAGCACCGTCTCCGCCAGGGTGCGCAGCATCTCCTCGGTCAGGTTCATCAGGTCGTGGTAATCACCGTAGGCCTGATAGAACTCCAGCATGGTGAATTCCGGGTTATGCCGGGTGGAAAGGCCTTCATTACGGAAGTTACGGTTAATCTCGAATACCTTCTCGAAGCCGCCTACCACCAGCCGCTTCAGGTACAGTTCCGGCGCAATGCGCAGGTACATGTCCAGATCCAGGCTGTTGTGATGGGTGATAAAGGGGCGCGCGGTAGCGCCGCCGGGAATCACCTGCAGCATCGGGGTTTCGGCTTCCACAAAGTCTTTTTGCACCAGGAAGTTACGAATTCCGGCCACGATCTTGGCGCGAATCTGGAACGCCTTGCGCGTATCCTCGTTGACGATCAGGTCCACATAACGCTGGCGGTATTTAGCCTCGGTGTCAGTCAAACCCTTGTGTTTCTCGGGCAGCGGACGCAGTGACTTGGTGAGCAGCAGGTACTCATCCATCATCACATACAGATCGCCCTTGCCGGATTTGCACAGCGTACCGCGCACCCCGATGATATCGCCCAGATCCCAGCTCTTGGTCTCTTTGCGCACATCGCGGGTTTCATCCTTGGGTGCAAAAATCTGAATGCGGCCGGACATGTCCTGCAGCACCTTGAAGGCTTTGCGGTCCAGCATCATGCGACCGGCCACCGCCACCTGAATATTCTTCTCTTCCAGCTCTTCCTTGGTGAACTCGCCATACTGCGCCTGCAAGTCGGCGGCCAGGGAATCCCGGCGGAAATGGTTCGGGAACGGATTGCCGTGTTCGCGCAGTTCGGTCAGCTTGGCACGGCGCTCAGCGATCAGCCGGTTTTCGGCAGCGGCTTGCTGCGAGGCGTCGACATTCTGTGTGGTGTTGTCTTGGCTCATAACTCAGTGCTTCCGGTAAAGCGCCAGCCACCCGATGCCTGGCGCCAGACGCGTTGTGGGTAGCGTCTGGC
>NZ_LWFX01001527.1:0-1724 GCF_001635175.1 Alcanivorax sp. HI0083
ACTTCTCTAGTATGGCCAAGCCAATTTTGACAAACCGATCTGGCGACTGCATGTCATAGCCGTACTCGGCGAGAATCTGGTTCAGCCTGTCGTGCTCTCGTCCGTGAATGGCCTCCTGCCCCATGAAGCCCGATATGGCCGCCCGTAGAGATTCGTCCTTAACCTGACCACGAAAGTGTCTAACGGACTCCATGAAATAGCGTTCACCAGGTGGGAAAAAACCGGAGAGCATGGCAAAGAAAGTCGTTGCTGTGGCATTTCCAGCATAAAAATACTTTGGAATGGAATCCGGAAATTGAAAATTGATATGACGCGGTGGAATGCCCACCAGCGCGCCGCTGAGTTTCTTAATGCTTTTTACCGTATTAGACGAGCGCATATCGCCTCCAATCAATAATGTGATAGTTAAAGAGAAAAATGTCAGGCCATGCCCTGATGCGTTTTTTTATTTTTGCTGCTTTGCTGTTTTTTAAACATAATTTCAAGCAAGCGTTGGTAGCCTGTGGGTATCAGTCTCTGTGTGGTGTCCAGCATGACCGCGTCACCGCCTACCAAAACTCTTCGCCGGTTTTTCCGCACGCCTTTCAGGATGGTTCTAGCGGCAGCTTCGGGTGTGGTCATGGCAATTTTTTCGAACATGCTGGCAATCTCTTCTTTGTCGCCCATGTTCATGCTGCCCATGTCTCCCATGCGACTATTACGCGCGATGTTAGTCTTTACTCCACCTGGATGAACGCAAGTCGCGCTGACAAGGCCGCCCGCGATATCCAGCTCTTCACGTAATGATTCTGTAAATCCGCGAACAGCAAATTTTGCGGCGTTGTAGGCTGACTGGGTTGGAACACCGATAATGCCGAAAACGCTGGAGATATTGACGATATGGCCTTCACCTATTTTCTGGAGATGGGGAAGAAATGCCTTTGTACCGTATACGACACCCCAGAAATTGATATTCATCAGCCATTCAAAGTTTTCATAGCTCATGTTCTCGACGGTCTCACCCAGTCCCACACCGGCATTGTTCATGATGAGATTTACTTTTCCGTGTGTTGATACGGTATCTTCCGCGTATTGATAAACCGCATTTTTGTTGCTGACATCAACAACATGAGTGCTGATGTTGACGGCGTAGCCTGCCAGTAATTCGACCGTCTTCTCTAGGCTTTCTTCGCTGATATCAGAGATCGCTAAGTGGCAACCTTCTTTTGCTAGAGCAATCGCCGTGGCTTGCCCGATGCCCGACCCGGCGCCAGTGATCGCCGCGACTTTTCCTGAAAATGATTTCATCGTTGCGCCTCTATATTGATGTGTTGCTCAGAAGTTTTTGGACGAGATTGCGTTTCGTTTTATGTAGGTTTGTCGTTTCGAATTTAAGGTGGCCATCATTCATTTTTCCATAACGAAGCGCCGGCAGGTCGTGAAGATAATCGTTGAGGTTTTGCCAAGGATCTTTGTTGCCTTGGCGTGGCAGGCGGTCATCAGCACGTTGAATGTAGCCAGATCGAAGGTTGAGAAAGTTGACATCAGAGCCACACCCTTCCTCGTCGATAGGGGTCACCTTTTCTGCGCCTGTCTTGCGCATATGCTTGAGAAGCCGACAAACAAATTCGGAGGCAATATCTGCCTTGAGGGTCCAGGACGCGTTGGTATAGCCAAAGACCAGTGCCATATTAGGCACTTTTTCAAGCATTAAGCCTTTGTACATCATGGTGTTTGAGAGATTG
>NZ_LWFX01001528.1:0-1556 GCF_001635175.1 Alcanivorax sp. HI0083
TCCATGGCCTGGCTTCAGCTCCACCTTGCCACCACCGAACAACACGCCGATGCCTTTCAGGCTGCCCTGGAAAACCTCGGCGCCGTGGCCGTGACCCTCACCGACGGCGCCGACCAGCCCGTATTCGAACCGCCGCCGGGCACCCGCCCGTTGTGGCAAAACACCGTGGTCAGTGCGCTGTTTGAAAAGGACCAGACTCCCGAGCTGATACTTGCCGCTCTCACAGCCCAGGGGCTGACAGCCGAAGCCAGCCACCACGAAACCCTGGAAGACCAGACCTGGGAGCGGGCCTGGATGGATGACTTCTCGCCCATGCAATTTGGTGAGCGACTGTGGATCATTCCCAGCTGGAGCGAGGCGCCAGACCCGCAAGCCGTCAACCTGAAGCTGGACCCGGGCCTTGCCTTCGGCACCGGGACCCACGAGACCACCTCGCTGTGCCTGCAATGGCTGGACGGCGCCGACCTGCACGGCAAAACCGTGCTCGATTTCGGCTGCGGCTCCGGGGTACTGGCCATCGCCGCGCTGTTACTCGGTGCCGGTGAGACCACCGGCACGGATATCGACCCCCAGGCGCTGATCGCCAGCGAAGACAATGCCCGTAATAATGGCGTGGCAGACTCGCTCGCCCTGTACCTGCCGGAGCAGATGCCTGCGGATTACCAGTGCGACGTACTGGTCGCCAACATCCTGGCCGGCCCGCTGGTAGAGCTGTCCGAGCTGCTGGCCGGCTACTGCCGCCCCGGCAGCACACTGGCCCTGTCCGGCATTTTGGCAGAACAGGCGGAATCGGTCCGCGCCGCCTATGCCCCCTGGTTTGATCTGACCCCCACCACCCAACAGGGTGACTGGGTGCGCATTGACGGGGTGCGCCGCGTCACCTGAATCCACAGATTCAGGGAAAACTGAGTGACAGGTCCTTGCGGCCTGTCCCGTTTTTTCTGTAAAACATACTTGCCTGCACACCATCGCCATTCCCGGGCTGCGTGATAGCCTGTTGCGTGCAGCGTGTTGCGATTCATTACCAATAACAATTCAGGCGAAAGCCATGGCCACCCAATACAAGACCCGCTGCCCCCACTGTGCAGCCCAGTTCAAAATTACCGATGAACACCTGAAACAGGCACGCGGTGCGGTACGGTGTGGCTCCTGCCTGCAGATCTTCCAGGCCAATGATTACCTGGTTGATCCCCCGGCACCGCAGCAAGCCGCCCCGCAGGATCGCTGGGCCGGCGCACTGGACGGCACCCACAGTGACGCAGCCTCTTCCGGGGACGAGCAGAAATTTGGCGACGATGACGGCACCGACGCTGATGGCCTGAGCATTCAGGGCATGGAGTTAAGCGACTCGTTCATGAACCTGGATGTGGACGACCCCGCCGGCGGATTAGGCGAAGACTTCGCTGACATGCATGGCGCCGGCCGGGCCAGCCACCATGAAAATGCCGACGAGTCCTGGGCCGAGGCCTTGCTGCAGGAACTGGAAGACGATGAACCCGCCGAGACCAGCCCGGGCGAAACAACCACGTCCGCTCCCGTCAACAACCCTGCCCCTG
>NZ_LWFX01001529.1:0-914 GCF_001635175.1 Alcanivorax sp. HI0083
AAGCGAGAACATCGTTTCCCTGTACCTGGCTCGTCAGGACGGTGAGGCGCTGCAGCCGCACCAGCCTGGCCAGTACATTACCGTGCGGGTGACGCCACCCGGTGGCCAGCCGGTAATGCGCAACTACAGCCTGTCTTGTGCACCGGGTGAAAGTCATTATCGAATCAGTGTGAAACGGGAGCTGGCAACAGCTGACGAGGCCCCCCATGGTGTGTGCTCTGGTTATATTCATGAGCATATTCAGGAAGGCGATGTGCTGGAGGTGGCGCCTCCCTGTGGAGAGTTTACCTTGGCCGATGCCGCTGGTGACGGCGTTCCGTTGGTGCTGGTGGCTGGCGGTGTGGGAATTACGCCGCTGCTTTCCATGCTGCATGGGGCGCTGGCTCGCCAACAGGGCCGTGAAGTGATCTTTATTCAGTGTGCCCAGAATGGAGCCGTTCGGCCTTTTGCTGCGGAGCTGCAGAAGCTGGCGGATAGCCATGACAACCTGCATTGCCATGTCCGTTACAGCGAACCGTCAGCGCAGGATAAGGCGCAGGGTGGTTTTGATAGCACCGGTTTTTTGGATCGAGCATTACTGGATCAGTTGGTGGGAGAGCGTCGCGCGGAGTATTACTTCTGCGGTCCGGTCCCCATGCTGAAAGCCCTGTATGGCGTGCTGCAGGAAAAAGGCGTGGACGATGCGGATATCCATTACGAGTTCTTCGGTCCGGCAGAAGGGCTTGCCGCCTGAATTTGCGATCCGTCGGTCAGTTAACGAAAGAGGCCGCGCTCCAGGAGCGCGGCCTCTTGCTTTCCGCCGGCAGCGACTAATTGAGCATTTCCACCACACCCTGATTGCTCATCATTGCTACCCGGTTTCGGCCGGCACCTTTTGCCTGATACAACGCTTCATCGGCCATTTTCAATAGCTG
>NZ_LWFX01001530.1:0-6321 GCF_001635175.1 Alcanivorax sp. HI0083
TAATAATCCAGCCAGGTATGGCTCTGCCAGATGCCCAGTTCCTTTTCGCGGTGGGCAATATTATTGCCCCGCTCCAGGCATTGCTTGCGCCAGAGTTTGACCACGGTGTCGCAACCGTGGAGCTGAGTGGTTGTGGTATTATTTTCAGTCATCATCAGCGCCAGGTCTTTTTCCGTTTCCAACGTTTTTCCGGTCGGTCATCCCCCGCCGACTGGCCCAGATAGAACTCGCGAATATCGTCACTGGCGAGCAGGTCCTGCGCGCTGCCATCCATCACGATCCGGCCGGTTTCCAGTACATAACCATGGTCCGCCGTATTCAGCGCTACCTGGGCGTTCTGCTCCACCAGCAACAGGGTTACGCCCTGCTCCTTGTTGAGGCGACGAACGATGGCGAAAATTTCCTGTACCAGCAGCGGCGACAGCCCCAGTGAGGGCTCATCAAGGAGCATCACCGACGGCCGCGNNNTNANNNCGCGGCCGATGGCCAGCATCTGTTGCTGCCCACCGGAAAGCGTACCTGCGGCCTGGTTGCGACGTTCCTGAAGAATCGGAAAATAGTCATAGACCATGGCAATGTCCTGACGAATCCCGTCCTTGTCTCGACGGGTGTAGGCTCCCATGAGCAGGTTTTCTTCAACACTCAGAAACGGGAATACCTCACGGCCTTCCGGCACATGGGCAATGCCCTTGTGCACCAGCTTGTCCGGCTCGCTGCCTTCGATATGCTCACCCGCCAGGGTGACACTGCCCTTGCGCGGCGCCAGCGCCCCGGAAATGGTTTTCATCAGGGTGGTCTTGCCGGCACCGTTGGCACCGAGGATGGCAACCACCGAGCCTTCGTGGACATCAATGGATACCCCGCGCAGGGCCATTACCGGTCCGTAAAACGCTTCCAGATTCTTGACCTGCAACAGGGGCTGGGCGCTCAGGGTTTTCTCTGCCGCGTCACTCATGATGTGGCCTCCGAGCCCAGATAGGCTTCAATCACTTTCGGGTCCGCCTGCACTTGTGCAGCGGTGCCCATGGCCAGCGGATGCCCTTCTGCCACCGCCAGCACCCGGTCGGATACCCGTGACACCAGGCTCATGTCGTGCTCCACCATCAGCACGGTAAGGCCCAGATCTTTCTGCATGTCCTCGATCCACCAGGCCATGTTCTGGGTTTCTTCCACACTGAGGCCGGAGGCCGGCTCATCCAGCAAAATCAGTTTCGGCTCACTGGCCAGCGCCCGGGCGATTTCCACCACCTTGCGCACCCCGTAGGGCAAACCGGCAATCAGCTTGTCGCGATAGGGGGCCAAATCGAGAAAGTCGATTACCTCCTCCACCAGCAGCCGATGCTCCCGTTCACTGCGCCGCACTTTGGGCAGGAACAACAGCTCTTCGAACCAGAGGGTATTACGGCGACAGTGACGACCGATCAACAGGTTCTGCAGTACCGAAGAGTGATCAAACAATTCGATGTTCTGGAAGGTCCGGGCGATACCCAGCCCGGCCACGTCATGGGCCGGCAGGCGGGTAATGTCCTGACCATTGAAAACGATCTGGCCGGCACTGGGTTCATACAGGCGGCTGATCAGATTGAAGATGGTGGACTTGCCCGCCCCGTTAGGGCCAACCAGGGTAAAGACTTCGCCGGCTTCCACGTCGAAGCTGACACCGTCCACCGCTTTAACGCCCCCGAAGGAGATGGAGAGATCCTTGACCTGTAACAGACTCATCGTTGGCGCTCCGTTTTCAGGTAGGTTCGGGTACGGCGGAACATGCCCTTGCGATACAGCGGGAACAGCTGCAACCAGGTACGCACCTTGAACCAGACGCCATACAGCCCCCGCGGCTCATAAATCACCATGAGCAGAATCAACAGCGCGAACAGGGCCGTGTCCATGCCCGGATAGGCCGCGATCTTGATGCCCGCCGCGTTATCCAGATAATCCCGGGCAATGGCAATGACCTGCGGCAGCAGCACCACCACGATGGCACCGAAAAAGGCCCCATGAACCGAACCCAGGCCACCGATCACCACCTGCAGCAGCAGGGTAATGGAGATCAGCACCAGGAAACTTTCATAGTTCACCGCCTGGGCCAGATGCCCATAAAGCGCCCCCGCCAGACCGGTAATGGCACAGGACAGGCTGAACGCCAGGGTTTTGGCCCGGGTCACATTCACCCCCAGAGCGCGGGCAGACACTTCACTGTCGCGCACCGCCAGGAAAGAGCGCCCGGAACCACTGCGCAGCAGGTTCAGATAGCCCAGCGTCACCAGTACCAACACCGCCAGGCAGATGTAGTAAAAGGCTCTGGGCGTGGCGTAACGGTCCACCGCCAGACCAAACAGCTCGATGGGCGGCGCAAACACCCCTGCCACCCCACCGGTCACCGGTTCGGCCATGATCGCCACATCTTCAAGAATGATGCTCAGTGCCAGGGTAGCGATGGCCAGGTAAATACCGCTCATGCGCAGAATCGGCCGCGCGATGATGGCCCCGGCGACTCCGGAGGTCACCGCGCTGGCCAGCAGTGCAGGAATGAAATGCCAGCCACGCTGCATCAACGCCAGGTTGGTAAAGGCACCAATGGCCATAAAGGCCGCATGTCCGAGACTCACCTGCCCGGTATGACCACTGATCAGCATCAGCCCCAGGCCGGCCAGGGACCACACCAGAACGGCGGTTAGTTCGCCCAGATAGTAGCTGCCAAGCACCCAGGGCGCCGCCAGCAGCAACGCTGCCAATATCGCGTACTGGGCCAGGTGCCAGCGGCCTTCAAACAGGTTGATATCGTCGTCGTAACGGCTTTTAAAACGATTACTCATGGCCTACACCTTCTTCTGGCTGATCTGTGCGAACAGGCCACCGGGGCGCAGAATCAGCACCAGCAGCATCAGCACATAGGGAGCAATCTGGCCGACCCCGGAAGGCAGATAGCGGCCCGCGAACGGCTCCACGATGCCCACCAACAATCCACCCAGCAACGCGCCGGGCAAGGAGCCCAGCCCACCAATTACCGCAGCGGCGAAGGCCTTGATACCAAACAGCAGCCCCACCGACGGCTCCACGGCGCCTTTGGCAGCAAACATGACCCCGGCAATAGCGGCCACCACCCCGGACAGGGCCCAGACAATGGCGTTGATCCGCTTCACCGGAATGCCCATGTAGTAAGCGGCCATCTGGTTCTGGCTGCTGGCCTGCATGGCCACACCGAGGCGGGTACGGGCAAAGAAGAAGTAGAGAATGGACGTGAGGGCCACAGTGGTAATGATGATCACCGCATCCACCACCGGGATGATCAGCTCACCCATTTCCCACACCCGGCCGACAAAAGGCGTTTGCAGGGAGGCCGGATCGTGCCCCCAGATAACACCTGCGGCGAAACGCAGCAGAAAGCCCAGTGCGATGGTAAGGATCACCATGGCGAACTGCGGCTGACCAAAAATGGCGCGTAGGACCAGGCGATCCAGCAGGTAACCAAAGAGCCCTAAAATCAGGGCGGCCAGGGTGATGCCTATCAGAAATGGCAGGTCGGCATACTCGGCATTGATGAAGGTAATGCCCAGAAAGGCCCCCAGCATCATCAGGTCACCCTGCGCAAAGTTCACCGCTTCCGACGCTTTGTAGATCAACACAAAGCCCAGCGCCAGCAACCCGTAGATGCAGCCGTTCGCGACCCCGCTGACCAGCAGCTGGAGTATATCCATGGTCCCTCTCTCCCGGGGGGTTTATTGTTCTGGTGTATTTTTATTCAGCTCTTTCGAGACTATCTGAAGCTTTACATTCTCTCCAGTATGTAAAATGTAACAAGTTCAGACATAGGGGGAAAAACGTCACTGATCAGGCTGGAAAAGCGGTTTTTTGCCAGAGAGAGGGCAGCAAAGGAATAAACCGTTACCGGAGGTAACCCGTAAAGGGTTCCGCACTTTTACCTTCCAGCACATACCCTGCCGTGCCGTATTCGGTATCTTGCGATGAGACAGTCAAGGTGCCTTCCAGCCACATGGCATCCAACGCCAGATCCAGCGGCACACCGCGCCCTTCCATTTTCACCAGCACAATCTGGTTGCGCGGCGGCGGCGGGCTATGAATACAGGCACCAAAATACGGAACCAGCAGGAATTCACGGACATACTCTTCATCACCATCCAGCGGCACCCCGTAACCCGGCAAACGCACCTCGGTATTATCCAGGGACTGCTTCAGCGGCGCTTCACGCCATGCCTTGTCGATGGCGTCCATCAGCTTCGCGCCACGGCTGTCGCCATCGGCAATCCCATCCGGGGCTTGTTGCTCCCCATAGATCTGATCAAACAGGGTGCTGTAAACCTCCGAAGGATCATAGTCCTGCGGCACCAGAGCATCCCACTCGATTTCATTGGCCGCCATGGAGGGCAGGCTGCAGGTAAAACAGAAAACAGCAATCAAAAAACGCATGATCAGTTCCTTGGGGTCAAGCCATCGGCCAGGCTATTGCGAAAAGCCTTTTCCGCCGGGATCAGACCAGCCAGCGAGCCCGCCGCGAGAATAGCGCCAATGGCCGGTAATTCCCGCAGCGCAAGAAAGTTGTCGGGAAGGCGCAGCGACCATTCAGCCAAAGCCACTGGCGCCAACCCCCATTGCCCCACAAACAATACGCCCAAACCCAGCGCGCAGCCCAACACAGTAAGGCACAGGCTTTCGCCGACAATCACCGTATACACGGCCAGCCGCCCCGCCCCTGTTGCCCGCAGAACAGCCATCTCATGACGGCGCCCTTCCAGAGCCGCCAGCACCGTGGACACCAGCACCAACAAGGCCACCGCCAATACCGCCAGCGATGTGGCCCGCAGGGCATTTTCTCCAGCCGCCGTCATCCGCCACAGCCGTTGCAGCTGCACACCGGGGATAATGGCCGTGAGTGGCTCACCATCATAACGGGACAACTCCCGCTGCAGGCTCAGCACCGCCATGCGTCGTTCCAGCCCCAACATGACCGCATTGACCGAATCAGGTTTGTCCATTGCCTGCCCTGGCATGGCAGGCATGCCAGACAAGTAGGCGCCACCACGATGGATCAGGGCCATCCCTTCCAGGGAAATATGCACACTCTGATCCACCGGCGTACCGGTGGGGGCCAAAATACCCACCACCGTAAACGGGTGGTTATCGTGCTCCACAATGGCCGGGCCGCTGGCACCGTGTGCCAGTACAATCTGCTCACCCTGTTGATAGCCAAGCCGGGTAGCCACGGCGCTACCGAGCACGGCCTGGTCGGCGCCGGCAAACCAGCTCCCGCGTTGCAGGGTCAAGCGCTGATCCCGCCCGTAGCGGTAGTGCGTCAAATAGCTGTCGTTAGTCGCCACCACCGGATAACCGCGATGGGAATCACCCAACGCAATGGGAATCCACCACTTCACATCCCGGTGGGCGGCCAGATGCTCCACGGTGTTCCAGCTGATGCCAGCGGTGGGATCACTGAGACGGAAGACACTGTAGAGCAAGATATTCATTGGCCCACCACGGGCACTGACGATCAGATCTGTCCCTGAAATGGTGCTGGCAAAATTGGCGCGCACCTGATGACGCACCCGGTCGATGCCGATGATCATCAGCACGCTCATGGCAATAGCAACCACGATCAGCAACGCCGAGGTGCGCCGGGTTTTCAGGGAGGCAAACATCACTTTAGCAAGCATGATTGCCCTCCCCGGCCAGGCTGGCGAAATCCTCACTGCGCTGAAAGTGGTGCCCTACCTGATCGTCATGACTCACCATCAACAAGGCACTGCCGGACTGTTCGCACAGTTCACAAAGCAACGCCAGCAAGGTATCGCGGCTGCGGTTATCCAGGGCGGAGGTCGGCTCGTCGGCGATGATCAGCTCCGGTTTGCCGAACAGGGCGCGGGCTGCCGCCGCCCGTTGCTGCTGCCCAAAAGACAATTGCCAGGCCGGCAAGTCAGCGGTGCCGTCATCCAGCCCCAGCCGTGAAAGCAAGCCACGGGCGGCAGTCTGTCTCTGCGCCTTGCGACGCCCTGCTTCGCGCTCACAGCGCAGGCGGGAGAAGCTGGCCGCAAGACAAACGTTGTCCACGGCGCTCAGGTAGGGCAGCAAATTGAACGCCTGGAAGATAACCCCCATGTGATCGGCGCGAAAGGCGTCCCGGCGACGCTGGGAGAGCGTAGAAAAAGCCTGGCCGGCAACCTGAACACGCCCGCACTGCATTGGCCGGATGCCGGTAATCAGTGACAGCAGAGTGCTTTTGCCACAGCCACTGGGACCATGAAGCAGCACCCGCTCCCCTGCCTGCAGGGCAAAGTCCGGCACCTGCAAGAAGGGACGAACCTGACC
>NZ_LWFX01001531.1:0-704 GCF_001635175.1 Alcanivorax sp. HI0083
ACCACGCTGGCAGGCCCCACCCCGGATTATGACAACCCCCTGATTGTCCTGGATGCCAGTGTGAGGCAGCAGGAAAGAGGCTTTGCCAAGCCGCTTTTGCTGGGGCTGGCAGGTAAGGACAAGTTCCTGCATAACGGTTCTGTCACGGGAGAAAGCGCTGCCGAGGCGTTGAACAATCTGTTCAATCCGGCGCGTGGAGAGGACGAGATGGGCAATCCGATCAACTCCCCGCACGGTTTCTACTTCCCGCGTTCGGTGGCGGATGAAACGCTGCAAACCGAGGAGGGGCGTGCTGCACTGGTTGAATATCTGCTCAGCCGTACCTCTACTCCGTAACCTTTTACCCTGTAACCTGCTACCTGAAACCCACTGACACTGCGAGGCCCGATACGGGCCTCGCAGCATTCATCAGATCGTCTCTCGTGCGCTATACTCCCGATCCCTGAACGAGAGAGTCTCATGCACGATATCAGTCATATTCATGCATTCCTTCCCTGTCCGACCCCGCCAGCCTGGGTTGACTGGGCCCTTGAGCACCCGGACATTCTGCTGATTGACCATGCCCACTGCGAGAAGAAAGCGGCCAGCACGGCGATTAATCTGATGTTTCGTTATGTGGACCGCCCGGAACTACTGGATACGTTGAGCCAACTGGCCCGCGAGGAGCTGCTGCATTTTGAGCAGGTGGTACAGCTGATGCGTCA
>NZ_LWFX01001532.1:0-1143 GCF_001635175.1 Alcanivorax sp. HI0083
TCCAGCATCAGCGCGAGCGCAAGCAGCAGCTGTACGAAGAGCTGGATCAGGTGCGCGCCAGCTGGAAAGAAGGCGACGAACACCTGCGTATCGACAGCGAGAAAGTGGCAGAACTGGAGGCCATTCTGGCCGAGCGCGAGCCAGAACTGGAAATGGTCTCCGAACAGCAGGAAGCCTCCAGCGAAGCGTTGGCGCTGGCTGAAGAGACCATGCAGAACTGGCAGCAGGCGTGGGAAGAGTTCAACGGCAAGTCCGGGGAATCACGCCGTCAGGCCGAGGTGGAGCAGTCCCGCATTCAGCATCTGGACAAGTCCCAGGAGCGACTTCGCGACCGTATCGACCGCCTGAAGAAAGAGCAGGAATCCCTGGATGCCGGCCCGCTGGCCCAGGAAATGCGCGAGCTGGAAGAACAGGTAGAGCAATATCGCGGGCAGTCGGAAGAAAACGAACTGCGCAGCGAGTCCCTGCAGGAAGAGATCAATCAGCTCCGCCGCGATAACGGCGACCGGGGCCGTCAGCTGGATGAGGCCCGCGAGAAGCTGCAAAGCCTGAAGGGCCGTCGCACCTCCCTGGAAGCCCTGCAGAAAGCGGCCATGGGCGACGATGGTGCGGTCAGCGACTGGTTGACCCGGCATGAGCTGGATGACGAACCGCGGCTGGCTGACCAGCTGCAAGTGGCGGAAGGCTGGGAAAAAGCCCTGGAAGCGGTGCTGGGCGACAGCATTCAGGCCGTCGCCGTTAGCGGTTTTGATCAGCTCGGGGAATGGCTGGATGACCTGTCCCATGGCCGGGTGGCGCTGGTTAGCCCCAGCGCCACGACGGCGGCGGGCAGCAAATCCACGCTACTGCGTGAACACGTTCAGGGGCAGGCTCCGGAAGGTCTGCTGGCCGGGGTGTACGTGGCCGATAATCTGGATGCGGCGTTGACCCTGCGTGGCCAGCTGGAGGCCCACGAATCCGTGGTGACCCGTGACGGTATCTGGCTGGGCCCGGACTGGCTGAAAGTGGCCAAAGAGGAAGATCAGGAAGCCGGCATCCTCGAGCGCCGCCGTGAGCTGGAGACTCTGGAAGGTGACATTGACACCCTCCAGGCCACCGTGGATAGCCTGAAAGAGCAGCTGGAAAGCACCCGCGAACAGATTT
>NZ_LWFX01001533.1:0-2374 GCF_001635175.1 Alcanivorax sp. HI0083
CAACTCCGCCAGGTGTTCATCGCGTTGCCGGCGGTTGCGGGTAATGCGATTGATAAAGATCACCAGCAAACCACCATTGAGCACAAAGCAGATCATCATCCCTTCGATGTAGAGACTGAACAGCCCCTCGGAGTGATCCAGTGGCATGGGTAGCGGATGGCCGTACCAGGCCAGCCAACCAAAACACAGGGTGGTGGTAATCAGAATGACCCAGGTAGACCAGACCTCCAGCAACACCGCCCCCAGAATCACCTGCAACAGATACAGGAACACGAACGGATTGGAGGCACCGCCACTGAGCGCCAACAGCATGGTGAGTGTGGCCACATCGATCAGCAGGGACAGGAACAGCTCGGTATTACCAATCGGCTTCGGCAGTCTCAGGCGCAGCACGCTGACTGCGTTGAGCAACAGCAGGCCAAACAACACCACCAGCATTTGTGACACAGGCAGCTTGATACCAAAACCGTAGTTGACCACCAGAATGGTGGCGAACTGGCCGAACATGGCAATCCAGCGCAGCTGAATCAGTAGCTGCAGGTTCTTGCGGCCAGTCAGGTCATCGCTGCTGCGGCGCAGCGCAGAAAACAGCGACCCAGACAAGGAGCCCTTGGAGGGTGAGGACGACGACATGGTTTCCATAACCCCAGTTTAGTGTAGGTCGCCACTAATAATGCAACTTATGACGGCGCCTTTTTCCGCCACTCAGTGTTGCTTTTCTTTGACGTAGACCCACTATGCCTGCAGAAAAGCGCCTTGATTGGTGAAAAAATGCACTCGACATAAGTCACACAATCAGCGGCGACCTACACTAACGCGTTCGGCGTGAATCCCGCAGTACCAGCCAGGCCGCCAACAGCATGCCAAAGGCAAGGGCGAACCAGGTGATGGCATAGACGAGGTGGTTATTGCGGAACTGGATGACGGTAAGCCCGCCCACCGGCAGTTCACTGACTGTGGCCTGCACATCCACGAAATACGGCGCCACCGGCGACAGCCCCTGACGCTCGGCCATGGCTTGCACATCACGGGAATACCAGCGGTTTTCCGCTGGCACATTGTCCCGGAACACACCGCCACCGGGATGGCTCAGGCGCAGCAGCCCGGTGACGGTGACTGGCTCTGCCGGCGTATATTCGCCCGACTGGGCCGCACCCCGTTTCTCCTGGGGCACAAACCCCTGGTTCACATAGACCCAGCTGCCGTCGGCCCGTTGCAACGGCGCCATCACCCAATAGCCCTGCCCCGCTTGCGTCGCCGCAGAAACCAGCGCAACGGCCCCGGGCCGATACTGGCCGCTCACACTGACATGGAGATACTCATGGGTGTCTTCACTGACAGAGGGCCAGCCAGGTTGCGACGGAGCGATCACCGCTTCGGCATGCACCCGGGCATCCACCCGCGCAATCAAATCTTCTTTCCAGGCCAGCCGCTTCACCTGCCAGACACCCAACGCCACAAAACCGACGAAAGCGACTGCGGTCAACAGCAGAAACAGGAAAGTGAAAATACGCCGACGAGCCATGGTCATGCCTCTTCAAACGTGGCGGGGAGGGAAAGGCGGAGACCGGCAAC
Organism: Alcanivorax sp. HI0083; assembly: GCF_001635175.1. NCBI lineage: Bacteria > Pseudomonadati > Pseudomonadota > Gammaproteobacteria > Oceanospirillales > Alcanivoracaceae > Alcanivorax > Alcanivorax sp. HI0083. Next base: position 1,576 of record NZ_LWFX01001533.1, read on the forward strand.
GCCGATCTCTGCCCTACGCATGAGTGTGTGCTATGTGTTGCGACCGGGGCGTTTCTGCATGCCCCTTGCTTGCTCAGCGTGGTCGGAAGTGTGCAGCTGTTGTGTCTTGTCTCGACGGTCAGGGTGGTCCCCTTTCCTAGAGACAAGGCGCAGCAGATGCGCGCTTCAGGCCGCGCCCTCGGGTCAGCATGACTGAGCATGCAAGGGGGCATGCAGAGACGCCCCCTCCATCATCCCCGGCATCATGTTCACGTTCAGGTTATGCATCACCCACAGGGAACCCGCGAGTGTGATGAATACCAGAATCAGCGTGAAAATCAGCGCCAGCATGTTCCAGCCCCCTTCCGAATGGAAGTTCATGTGCAGGAAGAACACCATGTGCACCACAATCTGTACCAGCGCAAAGCCCAGGATCACCATCACCGTGGTGGTAGAGCTTTCGAATACATCGCCCATCACCAACCAGAACGGAATCACCGTCAGGATCACCGCCAGCACGAAACCCGTCAGGTATTCCTTCAGGGAAACGTGGGGAATCTCCGCATCGTGATGATCATGATCGTGTGTATGCTCGCTCATGGCAGCACTCCCATCAGATAAACGTAAGTGAACACGCCAACCCAAACCACGTCCAGGAAGTGCCAGAACATGGACAGGCAGAATACCCGGCGCTTGTTTTCCGGGATCAGGCCGTGCTTTTTCAACTGGAACAACAAGGTCACCAGCCACACGATACCGAAGAACACGTGCAGACCGTGGGTACCCACCAGAGCGAAGAAGGCCGTCCAGAAGCCACTGG
>NZ_LWFX01001534.1:0-1540 GCF_001635175.1 Alcanivorax sp. HI0083
CAAACTGGCCATTGGCGAAGTGGGCGAACTGGTGANCCGCGGGNCGCAAGTGATGCAGGGTTACTGGAATCGTCCGGAAGAAACGGCCAAGTCCATGAAGGACGGTTTCTTCCGCACCGGTGACGTGGGTGTAGTGCAGGAAAATGGCAATATCAAGATTGTCGATCGCCTGAAAGACATGATCATCGTCTCCGGTTTCAACGTGTACCCCAACGAAATCGAGGACGTACTGAGTCGTCACCCCAGCGTTGTGGAAGCGGCCGTGGTCGGCAAGCCTGACGACAAGACCGGCGAAGCCGTGTGTGCCCATGTGGCCCTGTCGGAAGACGTTCCGGTGGACGACATTATTGCCTTCTGCCGCGAGGAGCTGACCGCCTACAAGGTGCCCAAGCACGTGATCGTGCATGCGGAATTGCCCAAATCCACCGTGGGCAAAATTCTGCGCCGCGAACTGCGCGACCAGTAATTTTCAAGGCTTACATTACGGCGCCGTCTCTGCTGCGTGAACGCAGTCAGAGCGGCGCCGTTTTTTTAGGCTCTTCACGGACGAGAGTGAATAACACGCTTCTCGCCATCTGATCGGTTCGCGAATACCCGGCACTTTGCCAAACGCTCGGCGCCCGGCCTGCCCCTTCTGCGGTGCGTTGTAGATATTGTGGGAGAGGATGCTTGCATCCCGACTGTACTCTTGGTCACCTCTGCCCCCCTTGCTACTGCGAGAAGGAGCCTGCCACACTCCAACGTTATTCGTGATGCAAGCATCACTACCCACAAAATCAGTAGAAGCCGTGCTGTTGGGCGTTTTACAGAGGCTCCCCAGTTCGTCGCTTTAGCCTTCCAGCGCATCAGCCGACTTATTTAACCTCGAGCATCAGGCGTTTGGCATCCAGCAATGCCGGCATTTCTGGCAACGCCATGATCAATCAGGCACAACCGGTGTTTTTCACGTTCATCCGCAAAGAACCATAAAAAAGGGGCCACATGGCCCCTTCTTGAACATTACCCGAAATCAGAGAATAACCAGATGATTGGGCAATTCGTTTTTCTGCTCAGTGGCGGGCACATGAGCAGCCAGTTTATCGCCACAAGCGGCCACGCACTCCTGGAACCCCTTCGCCACGTCACCGCGTTTCAGGTGCGCGATAAAGGCATCCACCATGCTTTGCCACTCGCTGTCCGGCACATGCTGGGCGATCCCCTGATCCGCAAGGATCTCCACATAATGCTCGGCTTCGCTGACAAAGATCAGCACGCCGGTGGCGCCCTTGGTGCGATGCAGCCCCTGCTGCAGAAACGCCTGGCGCGCCAGACTGGCGGCGCGGGCTTGCTGCAAACGCCGGGGCACCAGCCGGAACTGGATTGGCTTCANGCGGAACAGCACCGCCAGCACCAGCAACACGCCCCACTGCAGCAGCAAGGCTTCAAACGGAGTCAGCCACACGGGCAGGAACAACAGTACCGCCGGCACCAGCAACGATAACAGCGCCGCCCACATGACCGTTACGTAACGGTAATCGTCGGCCTGCCGGGCCAGCACGGT
>NZ_LWFX01001535.1:0-1757 GCF_001635175.1 Alcanivorax sp. HI0083
GCTGCTCATCCTCGGAAATTTCTTTTTCCTTGAGTAGCTCTTTCAGGTCGCTGTTGGCGTCACGGCGAATGTTGCGAATAGAGACACGAGCCTGTTCAGCTTCTGCGCGCACCACCTTCACCAGATCCTTGCGGGTTTCCTCGGTCAGCGGCGGCAGCGGTAAACGAATCAGGGTGCCGGACGTGGACGGGTTCAGGCCCAGATCGGACATCAGGATGGCACGTTCGATCTGCGGAATCATTGACTTGTCGAACGGCGAAACCGTCAGCGTTCTGCCTTCTTCCACCGAGATATTACCCATCTGGTTGAGCGGCGTCTCAGCGCCATAATACTCAATGGTAATATTGTCCAGCAGGCTGGGATGTGCCCGACCGGTCCGCACCCGTTTCATGGCTGAATCCAGTGCCTCAAGACTCTTTTTCATGCGGCTTTGCGCATCACTGCGAATATCGTCAATCACCGTTATTCCTCGCTCTATCAGCGGTATCGCCAGCGCTTACTGCGCGGCTTCCACCAGGGTACCTTCATTACCGCCCAGCATCAGATTGAGCAGGGCACCCTTCTTGTTCATATCAAAAACACGCAACGGCATGGCATGGTCGCGGCACAGACAAATAGCCGTCAGATCCATGACACCCAGCTTTTTATCCAGCACCTCATCATAGGTCAAGGTGTCGTATTTGACCGCATCCGGGTTTTTCACCGGATCATCATTATAGACCCCATCCACCTTGGTGGCCTTCAATACCACATCGGCACTGATTTCAATGCCGCGCAAGCAGGCAGCAGAGTCGGTGGTAAAGAAGGGATTGCCGGTACCGGCACAGAAGATCACCACTTCACCGTTTTTCAGGTGGCGATTGGCATTGCGATGATCATAGTGCTCCACCACACCACTCATGGGGATCGCCGACATCAGGCGAGTGCGGATATTGGAGCGCTCCAGGGCATCGCGCAGGGCCAGGCCATTCATCACCGTGGCCAGCATGCCCATATGGTCCCCGGCGACCCGGTCCAGGCCGGCGCTCTGCAGCGCCGCGCCACGAAACAGATTACCACCGCCAACAACCAGGCCGACCTGAACGCCGATGCCAACCAATTGGCCGATTTCCAGGGAAATGGCATCCAGTACCTTCGGGTCGATACCGAACCCCTCTTCACCCGCCAGCGCCTCACCACTCAGCTTGAGCAGAATACGGTTATAGCGCGGTGAGCGCTCCTTGTTCGTCGGCATGTCTTTCTCTCCACCACTCATACGAAACCGCCACCCATGAATAACCCGCCATCGTCATCATTTTTACCGGCCCAGGCCGGCCTTTCACTGCATTCAAACGCACGAGCCTGTGCTGCATAGCACAGTACCGCCCCGCACGATGGTTGCAAGCGCTTTTCACTTTCTGCCGTTCAACAGGCGAAAAAAACGCCCTGCTAGTCAAGCCAGCAAGGCGCCCTTTTGCACATCGAACTCNCGAGCCTTAGCCTTTGGCCGCAGCTTCCACTTCGGCCGCGAAGTCGACTTCTTCTTTCTCGATACCTTCGCCGACAACCAGACGCTCGAAAGCGACGATTTCAGCACCGGCCGCTTTAACCAGCGCACCGACAGTGGTATTCGGATCTTTCACGAACGGCTGGTCCAGCAAGCTCACTTCTTTCAGGAACTTGTTGATACGGCCGCCGAGCATTTTCTCAACGATCTCAGCCGGCTTGCCTTCCATATCAGGCTGGGCGCGGATGATCTCTTTCTCTTTTTCCAGCAC
>NZ_LWFX01001536.1:0-2131 GCF_001635175.1 Alcanivorax sp. HI0083
AGGCCTGGGAGACCCGCTTTCAGCAGCATCAGTTGCATACTGCCCAGGTCCTGCTCACCCACGACGATCTGTCTGATCGCAAACGCTATCTCAATGCCCGTTCTACCTTGCTGACCCTGCTGGGGTTCGGTGTGGTGCCGGTGGTGAATGAGAACGATACCGTGGTCACCGACGAAATCCGTTTTGGGGATAACGATACCCTGGCGGCGCTGGTGGCGAATCTGGTAGAGGCGGACCGGCTGCTGATTCTCACGGATCAGGAGGGCCTGTTTGATGCGGATCCGCGCAACAATGCCGATGCCAATCTGATTCGCGAGGCCCGGGCCTCGGACCCGACCATTGCCCGTGTCGCTGGCGGCGGCGGTTTATTGGGGCGCGGTGGTATGGCCACCAAGGTGCGGGCCGGCAAGTTGGCCGCTCGCTCGGGTGCGATTACCACTATTGCCTCCGGGCGTAGCCCGGAAGTGCTTATCGAGTTGGCGGATGGTCAGGGGCCGGGCACGACGTTGTTGCCGGATACCTCGCCCATGAACGCCCGCAAGCAGTGGTTGGCCGGGCATTTGCAGATGCGCGGGCGCCTGGTGCTGGATGCCGGTGCGGTGGCGCGCTTGCGTGATGGCGGCTCGAGCTTGCTGCCGGTGGGCGTGGTGGATGTGTTTGGCCAGTTTTCCCGTGGCGAGATGGTGGCGTGTGAGGATCAGCAGGGCGAGCGGATCGGCTGTGGCCTGGTGAATTACGATGCGGCGGATGCACGCCGGATTTGCCGCAAGAAAAGCGCCGAGATCGCTGGGGTTCTGGGCTTCATGAATGAGGAGGAGCTGATCCACCGGGATAATCTGGTGGTGTTTGACGCCGGAAGCCTGACGCCGGAGGCTTGACGCAACTCGCTACTGATTTTCAGACATAAAAAAACCGGCTCGAGGCCGGTTTTTTTATGTCCACCAAAGAGCTTAGGCAGCCATCGCCTTGATCTTGGTGTTCAGGCGGCTCTTGTGGCGAGCGGCCTTGTTCGGGTGAAACTTGCCCTTGCGGGTGGCTTTGTCCAGCACAGACACCGCCTGGTTGTAAGCTTCCTGAGCGCTGCCTTGGTCGCCGGACGCAATAGCCGCGTTCACCTTCTTCAGGTATGTGCGCACCATGGAGCGCATCGCTGCGTTGTGCTGACGGCGATTTTCCGCCTGACGCGCACGCTTGCGTGCTTGCGGTGAGTTAGCCAAGGTCCTGCTCCTATCTAAAATTCGAGGTCAAATTCGGTTTACGACACTGGCCCGGAAGGGCCGACCTGAGTATTGGAAGCCAATCTATGGTCAAAAAACACACGGGTCACGGTCTAAAGACGCGCAACTATGCCGATCAAGGCGGCCTGTGTCAATGGGAAAAGCCTGCTGAAATGATGATCGGCATGCGTCTCTCTGGCGGTTTGGGTGGCCTTTCGTTAACCTTCACCGGTTTCCTGGAGCGACCATGACTGATACCCCCGAGCAATCCCCGAAAAAGGCAGGTTTACTGGCGTCCACCGCCGTGGTGGCGACCATGACCATGCTGTCGCGGGTGCTGGGGCTGGTGCGTGATGTGGTGATCGCCCGGATGCTGGGCGCGTCCGCCGGCGCCGATGCCTTTTTTGTGGCTCTGAAAATTCCCAATTTCCTGCGCCGGTTGTTTGCCGAAGGGGCCTTTAACCAGGCCTTTGTGCCGGTGCTCAGCGAATATCGCAGCAATGGCAGCATGGCCGCCACCAAACTACTGGTGGACCGGGTAGCCGGCACCCTGGGTGGCACCCTGGTGCTGGTGACGTTGGTGGGGGTGCTGGCCGCGCCGGCGATTATCTGGGTGTTTGCGCCCGGTTTTGGCGATGACCCGGTGAAAAGGGCGCTGACGGTGGAGATGCTGCGCCTGACGTTCCCTTATCTTTTCTTTATTGCGCTGACGGCGTTCGCCGGCGGCATTCTCAATAGCTGGAACCGCTTTGCCGTGCCGGCTTTCACTCCGGTATTGCTGAACCTGAGCCTGATCGGCTGCGCCCTGTTTCTGGCGCCGCACTTTGCCGAAGACCGCATGGCGGTGGCCCTGGCCTGGGGGGTGTTGATCGCCGGGGTGGTGCAGTTGTTATTCCAGTTGCCCTTTCTGGCCC
>NZ_LWFX01001537.1:0-989 GCF_001635175.1 Alcanivorax sp. HI0083
GCATGGTGGAAGCCATGGGCGATGCCGCCACCGTGGACCTGCGTGGCCAGGAAATCATTCCCCACGCCCTCGCCCTGCTGGAAAGTGCACCGGTCACCGGCGACCAGGACAGCGCCATCCGCCTGATGCAGGACTGGGTCACCAACGGCGCCATGCGCCGCGACCGGGACGGCAGCGGCAACTACGATGAAGAAGCCGCCGTGGCCCTGATGGATGCCTGGTACCCGTTGATGATCGACACCCTGCTGCCACAAATCACCGCCGTGGAAGACGTGGACGGCCAGAACCTGTCGCTGATGGGCCGTGACAACAAGCCCGGTGCCGGTGGGTCCGCCTATAACAATGGCTACTACGGCTATCTGGAGCGGGTCCTGGAGCAGGCCCTGGGTACCAGCGCCAACCCGTACCGGGCCCTGCGTTGCGCGGACACCGATGACAGCAACGCCTGCCGCGACGCCCTGGCCGACAGCCTCAACCAGGCCATCGACCAGCTGGGCGGCATCGCCAGCATGGACAGCTGGAACGTGGACGAAAGCCAGGACCAGATCCAGCACCGCGCCATCGGCCTGTCCGGCGTCGCCCCCATCCACTGGCAAAACCGCCCCACCTTCCAGCAGGTCGTGGAATTCACCGGGCACCGGTAAAGCAGCTTCGAGCTGCTAGCAGCTAGCTACAAGGCGCGGGAAAAGCATGGGATATCCGTCCCGGCTTTTCTCCGCGCTTCTCCGCTGAAAACGTCTTTTCACTCGAAACTAGTGGCTGGAAGCTAGGGAACCTCTGAAAAACTCCTTGCGTACTCAGTCTTTCAGGCTGGTTCGCAATCTATACCCCATTCGGGGCACAGAGGGCGCGCTTTTGAAGGTGTCCCCTAACTGGGATCGAGATATGTCCATCCATCGAAAAAGCGCAACAACGAGTGCGGGCCAGCCTGAATGACCCGAAGGGCGTGGCCTGAAGCGCACATCTGCTGCGCCTTGCCTCTCGGAAAG
>NZ_LWFX01001538.1:0-2408 GCF_001635175.1 Alcanivorax sp. HI0083
TACAGCGCCAGCAAGGCCTTTGTCATCAACCTGAGTGCATCGCTTCAGGAAGAACTCAAACCCTACGGTGTTCAAGTAACCTGCTTTTGTCCCAGCACCACCAAAACGGCGTTTCTGGATACCGCCGAGAGCCAACACAAATCCTCCAGCGGCATCCGGGAGTTTGTCTCGGCACACATTGCCACCCCGGAAGACGTGGCCAACGCCGGCTACGCCGCCTTGAACAAAGGCAAGCGCTACGCCCTGCCGGGCCTGTCTGTCACCCTGCAAAGTATCTGGATCCGCATGATGCCTTTGCGCGCCATGGCCAGTTTCGTTTACAAGAAATCGGTAAAAGAAATGGAAGGCTGATAGACGAAGCCGCTGTAGAAGCGGCGCTTGAGCCGCGAACCTCCCCTTCAGGGGGAGGAATCGCCCAGCGGGCGATCAGGCGCTTCAGTTCAAGTCCCGTCTATCCAGAAAGGTCACGAGACGCAGATATCTCTACAGCCTCGCTACGCGAGGTTCGCGGCTCAAGCGCCGCTCCTACAGCCCCCATCCGCGCCTGTCCACTCCCCGCCGAATCCGTTATGTTGGCGGTATCCAACGCAAAAGGAATGCATCATGGCGGACAGCAACATGGGCACGGACTCCCCACCGCTCAGCAACACATCATTGGCCGTATTGATCGATGCGGACAATACACCCCCAAAAATCGTCGACGGGCTGTTCGAGGAGATCGCCAAATTTGGCACCGCCAGCGTCAAGCGAATCTACGGCGACTGGACCAAACCCAATCTGGGTGGCTGGAAAAGCGTGCTGCTGAAACATTCCGTGCAACCGATCCAGCAATTTGCCTACACCCAGGGCAAGAACGCCACCGATTGCAGCATGATCATCGACGCCATGGATCTGCTCTATACCAAACAGCTCTCGGGCTTCTGTCTGGTGTCCAGTGACAGTGATTTCACCCGCCTGGCGGCGAGGTTAAGGGAAGAAGGCCTGACCGTGTATGGTTTCGGGGAACGCAAGACGCCGGGGCCCTTCGTGGCCGCCTGCGACAAGTTTATCTACACCGAAGTACTGCGCTCCGACCATGCCCCCGAGAGCACCTCAGACAAGCCCGATACCCCCGCCCAGACAGAAGCGCCTGTCAGCAAGGAGCCGCCGCCACTGCAACTGATCGCCAACGTGATCGATGATATTTCCGATGAGGACGACTGGGCCAACCTGGGTACGGTGGGCCAGCACCTGAGCAAGCGCAAACCCGACTTCGACACTCGCCTGTTCGGCCACAAGAAACTCAGCGACATGATCCGCGCCTACCCCAAGTGGTTCCAGATCCAGAAAGGGCAAGGCAAAAGCATCCAAGTAAAAATCCTACGAAAATAACGTTTTTCCTTCACCAACCAACTGAAACGCAAGAGGCCGCGTCCAGATAATGGACGCGGCCTCCTCGTTTCCAGCAATCAACAACCGCTGACCGCGCAACTATTCACTGTTAACTATTAACTGCCTTTTACCGCACCAACCAGAGACTGAGCTGCGGGATATAGGTAATCATCAACAAGGCGATGATCAATATCAGCATGAAGGGAATCGTTGCTGCGAACAGCTCGGTGACTTTCTTCTTGAAGCGGTAACTGGCGATAAACAGGTTCATGCCCACCGGCGGAGTGATATAGCCGATCTGCATGTTCGCCACGAAGATGATACCCAGGTGCACCGGATCAATGCCGTAACGCAACGCCACCGGCAGGATCAGCGGCACCATAATCACCAGCGCGGCAAAGATATCCAGCAACGCGCCCAGCAACAGCAGCAGGATATTGAGCAGGATAAGGAAGGTAATCTTGCTCTCAACATGTGTCTGGATCAGGGCAAACAATTTCTCCGGCACACCGGCATACACCAGGTAATCCGAGAAGGCCTGCGCCACCGCCAGAATCAGCAAAATACCGCCCACCATGATCATGGAATCGCGCATGATGGTCGGTAGCTTGCGCAGCGAGATTTCCCGATACAGAAACACCTCGGCCACCAACACATACAGCGCCGTCACCGCCGCCGCTTCACTGATCACCAGGAAACCGGAGAAGATCCCACCGAGCACTACCAGCGGCAGCGGCAGCTCCCAGCGTGCTTCCCAGAGCGCATCGACCAGTTCCCGGAAATCAAACGCCTGCCGGGGAACATCGGTGCCCCGCGTGGCCCACACACAGTAACCGTAAAGCAGCACGATCATCAGCAGCGCAGGCAGCAGACCAGCCAGATACAGATCGACAATTTCTACCGTCGGCATATCCAGCTGCTGGGACATTTGCTGGGCGATAATGCCGTAGATCAACAAGGGCACCGACGGCACCAGCAACAACCCCAGACTGCCCGAGGAGGTCACCAGGCCCAGGCTGAATTTTTCCGGGTAATTG
>NZ_LWFX01001539.1:0-1712 GCF_001635175.1 Alcanivorax sp. HI0083
GCGCTGGAAATTGAGGACAGTAACGGCAGCGCCACCCTTTACGTGAAACTGGAAAGCCAGTACCGCAACGACTTCAGCCCGCAGAACAACCCGGCAGTGATCGGCGAAACCCTGCAGGTGAGCGGCGAGCGTGACGTCTACATGGGCGAGCCCAGCATCGAGTACGTCACCGACATGGCACTGGTGGACGGCAGCAGTGGCGGCGGCAGTTGTGGCAGCAGCGGCGCGGTGTCGGTAAGCGATGCCTACGCCAGCAGCCAGGGCACCCCGCTCACCGTGGTGGGCGAAGTGATCGGCGGGGTTAACGACCCCTATGCCCTGGAGCTGGGCGACCTGAACAACAGCACCAGCGTCTACGTGAAGCTGGAGCCCGACCAGCGCGCCGAATACAGCCCCGCCAACAACCCGGCAATGATCGGCCAGACCCTGGAAGTGGACGGCGTGCGCGACCTGTACATGAGTTATCCCAGCCTGGAATCGGTGAACGCTCTCACCGTGATCAGCCACTGCCCCTGATGCTTTTCAAAAACTCCCCGGCGGCGTTCGCGCCGCCCTTCTTTCAACCCGATACACAGGAAACACCATGAAAGCTTCACTGCGATCCCTGCTCGCTCTGTCGCTGGCCGGCGGCGCTTTGCTCAGCGGCTGCGGCGGCGATAATGACAACTCTTCCTCCCAACAGGACGCCCCCCCCCGGGTGGATCTGCGTTTGATGGAAACCACCGACATCCACGCCAACGTGATGGACTACAACTACTACAGTGACAGCGTAGATAACGGCCATGGACTGGTGCGCACCGCCATGCTGGTCAAGCAGGCCCGCGCCGAAATCACCTACCCGGAAAACGCTGCGTTAGTCGATAACGGCGACCTGATCCAGGGCAGCCCCATGGGCGACTGGCGCCAGGCGCAAGGGCTCACCAGCGGTGAAGTGCACCCGGTCTACAAGGTCATGAACGAAATGGCCTACGACGTGGGCAACTACGGTAACCACGAATTCAACTATGGCCTGGATTTCCTCGCCGAAAGCGTGGACGACGCCGCCTTCCCCTACATCAGCGCCAACGTATTCAGCGCCGACGGCAGCACCCCCTATTTCGATCAGTACAAGTTAATCACCAAGACAGTCTACGACCGGAACGGCAACCCCCACGACCTGACCCTGGGCTTTATCGGCTTCCTGCCACCGCAAATCATGCAGTGGGACAAGAAGAACCTGGAAGGCAAAGTCACCGCCAAGGACATCAAGGCCACCGCGGAGTTACTGGTGCCGAAGATGAAGGCAGAAGGCGCAGACATCATCGTTGCCATTCCCCACTCCGGCATTAACACCACCGCCTACTCGGAAGACGCCAAGGCGGAAAACAGCAGCTGGTATCTGGCGGACGTGGACGGCATCGATGCCATCATGTTCGGCCACAGCCACCTGACTTTTCCCTCGAATGCCTTTGCCGGCACCGCCAACGTGGATCTGGAAAAAGGCACCATTAAGGGAGTGCCGTCGGTCATGCCCGGTTTCTGGGGCAGCCACCTGGGTATCATCGACCTGACCCTGGCGCTCAATGAGGACGGCGAAAGCTGGACCATGGTGGACAGCAAGGTGGAAGCCCGGGCCCTGGACCCGGAGGGCGAAGCGGATGCCGCCCTCACCGCCCTGGTGAAACCCGACCACGACGCCACCCTGGACTACATGGGTCAGGTGATCGGCGAGT
>NZ_LWFX01001540.1:0-2019 GCF_001635175.1 Alcanivorax sp. HI0083
CATCCAGAGCACAGGCAAACTCTAATCCAACCCCGCCCGGTATCAACGAACTAATAAAAGCCTCAATGTCAGCACGTTTATTGTCATCATCTTCAATCAGAAGGATTTCCATCACACCCCCAGAAAAAATTTTGTCTTATCGATCCACTCTTCAGAGCCATCCTCATAAAACACCACCTCAAGATTGCTAAAAGAGTAATTTTTACGAAGCTCCATCCCCGCGTCATCGATAGAAAAATAATCATTCTCTATTTGGATGTCAGCATACTGAGTAAGGATCATAACCGGGATATCATTTTTACCAAGATAGTCAATTTCCATAATTACTTCGACGCCCCCTGCCGGCATAGCCAATGGAGTCCCCTCTCCAGCCTTAGGAGAGTGGCTAGGCAATGACATATCGAGAATAATGATGTCTGGCGATTTTTCATTCAGATAATTAACCGCATCACAAACGCTGTCGGCTCGAAAAATTTCAATCTCAGGCACAGAGTCTTTTGCAAGCCTCTCAATCCTTGAATATTTAAATGTATCATCCTCAACAATTAGCAATTGCATATTTAGTAATCCAGCTTATAGCTAAAAGAGGAAACAATTTTATTAGGGCGTTCAAAAACATAATTAACATCCCCAATGTAGCCATCCACCGCAAGCCTCAAGAGTTTTTTTATGCCGCTATTTCCTTCTCGAACATGCGCATCCTGTGTATCTGACTCAAGCTTTGACTCAATTACTCTTTTTGCTTTATTTAAAGTCTTCTCATCATCAACCTCTGACATAACCATCAGCATCAGCTTTGACTGCTCCTGATCCTTGAAAACATTAAACACAAGCTTGCCAGCTTGCTTACCATAGGCGGCAGCATTATATATAAGAACATATAAAGCATCGTAAATAGCAAAATACTGACCTCCATTAATTGGAAATTCTTCATCACCAACCTCAATTCTAGGGTCAAAACCTGCATGCAAACCTTTTACCTCAGAAGTAACCGCCTTAAAAAGCAAATTCAAATCAGTTGAAGGTGATGCAAATGATGGCTTATTAAACCAAGAAGAGATAACACGGAACTTATCTGCCGAAATCGAGTTAACCTCTTGAACAAAATCATTTAGCTCCCTCCGATTAACCTTTCTTGATACATTGTAAGGCACAGAAAATACGCCATATTTTGATTTTATTTGGCTAAGAAATTTTCTTGTTCCGGAAAGGTCCTCTTCAATCAACCTCCAGCAATAGTCCATCACTACATAAGGCGTATCTAAAAAATTTCCAGATTTTATATATTTGTTATGGACATCAAGAAGCATTTGATTAGCAACTGCTTGCTTGTATTTGCTGTTAGGATAACTAGAAAATAGCCCTTGAGGATGCGCATCATCGCGAACATAAAGATACTCTTTTACTATCCTTGTAAGAGCCCCTTCATATAGCTCAATCCACTCTAAAAAATGATTATTAAATTCAGGATCAGACAAAAGGTTCGAAAACCGACCCTCAGAAGTTATATCTTTTAATTCTTCAAGCCCTGTCCCAACCAAAGTTCCGTGCCTTATTCTTCGCCCAAGATATGAAGCTATCCCAAAGAATTTATTCTCACAAAACTCTTTAAAGCAATCTAGAAAATTAGAAGCAACCAAGTCAAAAATTGATATGCCACTCCTCACCCCGCTCCAGCGTATAGCTTTTGGGGTCATTTCTTTACCAGAATTAAGGTCCGGTATCAGCAGTGACAGCTCAGGCATCACCATATCAGAAACCCATTGCGTATATTTTATTTGATCAACATAAATCCTGGCATCATCAATTGTCCCCTTTTCCTTATTAATCTGAACATCAATTCTCAAGTTCCTAGCTCTTGAGAGGTACTGGCTATCCTCCATCTTATTTCCGTACCACTCAAGAATGTCCGCCCTATCTTCGATAGCCTTATTGGGACGAGAAGTTATATGAAACAGCTTACTCAAAAACGTCTCATCACAAACGTGAACCAAGTGCTCGGTTACAGATGGGGAAATA
>NZ_LWFX01001541.1:0-4722 GCF_001635175.1 Alcanivorax sp. HI0083
GGTACTGAACCCGGCGGCCATGGATGAATTAAGCACCGCCTTATCCACACAGGAAGAGCGCCAGCTGAACCAGTTACTGGCAGAGAGACGCCAGGCCCAGGCTGTCGCCATGCTGGCCAACGACAGGCTGGAACAGCAGCTGGCCGACTTTCATGCGCCCCACGCCAAGCAGGAACGCCAGAAACTGGCCGAGGAGCGTCAGCAACTGATTCAGGACCTGACCACCCTGGGCGAATATTTCGGTGAGCGGGAACAGTGGATGCTGGCCCGCGACCTGCTGCGTTCCGCCCATCAACTGGCCCCCCAGGCCAAACCCTCCCCGGTCCTGGCACAGGCCCAGCAGGTACTGAACAACGAAGAACAGCGCGCCCGCGCCAAGCGTAACCTTGCTCTGCAAACCCAGGCAGAACAACTGATGAGCCGCTACCAGCGCAACGGTCAGCTGCAATCGCTGCTCGCCGCCCGCGCCTTCCTGAACCGGCACCCGGGCAACCCGGCTCTGGCAAGTCATCGCAAACGCCTGGAGCAATGGTGCCGTCGCCGGTTTGCGGAAGAGATGAATACAGGGGAGGCGCTCTACGCCCGCGGCCAGTATCGCGAGGCTTACCGAATCTGGAAACAGGTCGCCCCGCTGTATCCGGACAACGAAGAACTCAACAAGAAACTGGAACGCAGCCAGCGAGTGCTGAGCAACCTGCGCAGCCTCCAGCAATCCTGACCCTGACCGGGCACAACCATGACCGCATAAAAAGGTTCTTCGCACATTTGAGGGAAGGAGAGCGATCTGGTCGAAGGTCGAAGGTCGAACGTCAGAAGTCTGACGCCTGACTTCAGACGTATGACTCGCCAGCCTTCCTGCTAATCCACGATGAACATAAAAAAACGCGCCGAAGCGCGTTTTTTTAACTCGAACGAAGCAAGACCCGTCATAACTACAGGTCTGAATCTCCCTCCGCCTGACGATCCACCCCTGGAACCTTCCTGGGCTGTTTGTCCTCGATGTCCTTTTTGGTGGCCGGAATCGGCGCATCCTGCTCATTGAAGTAGGCATCACGGAAATCCTGCGGCACCGGTGTACGCCCTTCAAAAATATGATCCAGAGTCTGGGGAATCGGATTCTTCTCCACCTGCTCCAGTTCGCCATCATCGTTAAGACGGAACTGCAGGGCGGTGAGGCCCATGTACTTCTCGCGACTCATTTGTACCAGACGATCATTGTTGGCCAGAATCGTCGGTTTCAGGAAAACCATCAGGTTACTCTTCACCCGATCCTTGCTGGTAGACCGGAACAGGAAACCCAGCAGCGGGATGTCACCCAGCAGCGGCACCTTGCGCACCGTAACGCGAATATCGTCCTTGATCAGGCCACCCAGGGCGATGGTCTCAGCATCATCGGCCAGCACCGTACTTTGCAACTTGCGGGTCGTGGTAACGATATCCACGGCATCACCGGCGGAGTCCTTCACCGCAGAGTTTTCCTGCTCCAGCTCCAGACGAATGGTGGACAAGCCCGCCACATGCGGGGTCACTTTAAGTGTCAGCCCCACATCTTCACGCTGAATGGTAGTGAACGGATTGGATACCCCGGAACCCGTGTTGGTGCTTTGCCCGGTCACGAACGGCACATTCTCACCAACAACGATGGAGGCTTCTTCGTTATCCAGGGTCAGAATGCTCGGCGTGGACAGCAGATTCACATCTGACGAAGTGGAAAGTGCCTGAACCAGGGCACCCCACTTCAAGTCGCCGTTGGAATCGGTTTCACCCAGCCCGGCGGTAATACCATCGCCCAGGCTCAGACCAGAAGGATCATCAGTGGCCAGGGCCTGGACGATGGAATTGATACTCAACCCACCGCCACCAAAATTCACTGCGCCGACGCCACTTTCATTGCTGCCGCCCACGTACTGAAAGCCCAGGTTCTTACCCTGCTCGCCGGAGATCTCTACAATCGCCGCCTCAATCAGGATCTGCGCACGGCGCACATCCAGCTGGCTGATCACCGACTGCAGCTCACGCATCATGCTCGGTTCGGCCCGGATCACCAGCGCGTTCAGGGATTCATCTGCCTGAATGGACACTTTACTGTTATTGGATGATGCGGCTGTGGCGGTCTTGCTGTCGCCACCCGCCTTGGTCACCGATGCGCCATCGGCAAAATTCTTCAATAGCTCCGCCAGCGTCTTGGCATCGCCATGGCTAAGACGGATAACTTGCACACCACCATTATCCGTTTCTTCCGTGTCCAGGCTGCGGATCATCTGCACCATACGCTGACGGGTAACTCGATCCCCTTTGATAATCAGCCGATTGGTCCGCTCATCTGCCACCACGGTCACCCCGCCTTCCGGAGTTTTACCGCGACGACCGCCCGTCTGTGGCGTCAGGCTTTCCAGCATCTTCACCATGTCACCAGCGAAGGCATACTTGAGCTTGATCACCTGAACGTCTTCGGATTCCGCACTATCCAGGCTGGCAATTATCGCTTCCATGCGACGGATGTTGTCCATGTGATCACTGATGATCAGCGCATTGGCAGACCCCACCGCCGCCAGATGGCCGTACTGGGGCACCAATGGGCGCAGTACTGGCACCAACTCTTCCACCGGCGAGTTTTCCACCGGAATCACCCGGGTCACCAACTCTTCTCCACCGGCTGCATTCTCGCCCACCAGCGGCAGATTGCTCTGTTTGGCCGTGGTGTTGGGCACAATCTTGATGATGTCGCCGGCCGGCACCGCCGCATAGCCGTGGACCTGAAGCACGGACAGGAACAACTCATAGACTTCGCTGGAGGTAAGCGACTTGGTGGACACCACCGTCACGTCCCTGGCCCGGACCCGGGGGTCGACCACGAAGTTCTTGCCGGTCATGTCGGCCACCTGGCTGATAAACGCCTGAATATCCGCATTGCGGATATTCACCGTCCAGCTCTTGCCGTCATCACTGGCCTGCACTTCGTTCGTTGTCCGCGCATGGGCTGTGGTCGCCATGACGGCCGACAGTACCAACAGCATTATTATTCTTGATAGAGACGTTCTGAAAAAAGGCGTCATAAAACCACTCACTAAGGCGGATAGTTCACGGTAAATTGCTGGTCACCCCGTTGCACCACAATGGATGCCTGCTGGGTGTCCTGATACGAACGCAGAGCCGCCATGTCGTTGCTTTCTGTTCCCAGCGGGTGTCCGTTAACCGAGAGGATTACGTCATCGCTTTGCAGGCCAACCTGCGCAAGCAATTGTTTTGGAGCACGCTTGCCCAACCGGTAACCGGCGCTGCCACCATCAGTGACAGGCTCCAGCCCCAATTGGCCAATAATAGCGGTGCGCTGGCGTGCCAGATCGGCCCCGCCCCCATTGCCGTCTGGCACAGTGGGCGCCGGGCGCGGCGCGGGCTCGCGCGTCACTTCCGTCACACCGCCCAGGGCATTGTCGCTCCAGCGCAGCGTTTCCAGTCGACCCGCCCGGCGCAGGATCACCCGGTCGGGGTAAACCTCTTCCAGCTTGGCGTTACCGGGAATGCTGTCACCGATATGGTACAGCTCTCCCTCTTTACCTTTCTCGGCAATAATCGCCGTGGCGCGCTTGGTATCGGCATTCTGGAAGACCCCCAGCAGCTCCAGGCGCAGACGGGTATCGGGGGCGTCGGTGGGCTTGTCATTGCCGGTGCTGGCCACTGGCTCATAGTTTCCAAACAGTTGCCAGTTATCGATCTGGGCCTGGGAGAGGGTCGGGGCATCGCCAGATGAAGACACTTCCAGGCGAGTCCGGGTATTCGCAGGCACGGGCTCGCTGGGGCCATACCACAATAGCCATACGGTCTGCGCCAGCACATAGGCCAACGCGACCACCAGCAATACAGCGATCACCCACCGAAGCGGTGCGCCCCATTGCTGCTGCTTTCCCCAACTCGCCAGTTGCGACATAACCGTCCTGCGACTTCCTTTATCGTTATTGCCGATTACCGATATGGCAGAGGCTACAACCTACCGGATTCTACGGCTTATTATTGCAATATAGTGTTACTGACCACCCGGCAGGGCAAAAGGTTGCGACATCTGGAATACCACATCCTCCGGATTGCCTCCCTGGCTCACCCCCAACAGCATGGGCCAGGCTCGCCGCACTTCCAGTTCGAAGCGCCCATCTGCAAGCCGGGCATCCACCAACGACTCACTCTCCGGGCCCACCACCTGCAAGGCAGGTTGCTCATTGTCCATGCTCAAACGGCCTTGCAGCACCGGTACCGTTGCGGAGCCATTGCGGCCCCAGGTGACCGTGCCGCCGCCGTACTGCAGCGTGCCCTGCAATGCCTTGATCTTGCCATCACCAAAGGTAATCTGCATCAGGGTCGCGTCCACACGCCCGTCTGCACTGCCCTGGGGAATATGGTCAGCCACCAGCGCCACCGGCAACGACAGCCGGGTCTGCTGCAACTGCCAATCGCCCCAATCGGCGCCCAGCCAACCGGACAGACGCGCGGCGTCATCGTTGCTATGCATTTTCAACGCCAGGCCCGGCACCAGGCCGTGCCAGTCCAGCGCCCATTTCACCGAGCCCTGACGGCGTTGCCATTGCCAGTCAGCCTGCCCATCCCACCAGAGCCCCTGAGGGTTGGTCAGCACCAAGGGGGCACCACCGGGCCGCAAGGGCGGGACACGCTCCACCAACACAGCGGCCGGCATCAGCAGCAGCAAGAACAGTAGCAGACTGGCGCTGA
>NZ_LWFX01001542.1:0-845 GCF_001635175.1 Alcanivorax sp. HI0083
ATGGCCGCTGCCCTTGGGCGGGAGGCTCAGTAAAGGTAATTGAACATCTTGCGGCGGTATTCACTGGCCAGCGGATCGCCTTTGGGCAGGCATTCGAACACTTCCAGCAATGCACTGCGGGCGACGCCATCGCGAAAATCACGGTGGTTACGCAACAGCTGCAACAGCGCCTCAAGCCCCGCTTGAAACTGCCCCGCTGCGGCGGCCTGCAAGCCGTAGGCATATAGATCTTCCGGCGTGGGCTTGTCGGCAATACGGGCAGACAGCTCCGTCAGACTCTCCCCGGCCCCTTCCAGCTTCTCCAGCAACGCGAAACGTGCCCGGAACGGGCGTAACGGTTCCGCATCTTCTGTCACTTGCGCCAGCACCGACTGGGCATCATCCAGGCGCCCTTCTCCCAGCAGCAATTCCACCAGCAGGGCACGAATGGCATGCTTGTCCGGGCTCTGTTCCAGAGTCTGCCGTAACGCGCCTTCCGCCTGCTCCGTGTGGCCCGCCTCAATGGCCATGCGCACCTGCTCGATGAACCCTTCTTCCTGCTGTTGCTGTGCCGCTTCCGGATCAACCACCGGGGCCAACCACTGGCGCAACGCGCCTTCGGTCTGTGCCCCATCCAGCTCGCTGACCAGCTGCCCCTGATACACCAGTTTCAGGCTGGGCAGACTGCGCACACCAAACTGGCTGGCCAGCATTTGCTGTTCATCTGCATTCACCTTCGCCAGCAGCACCTTGCCCTGGTATTCATTGACCAGCCGCTCCAGTATCGGCGCCATCTGCTGACAGGGCTGGCACCAGCTGGCCCAGAAATCCACGATCACCGGGATCTGTTGGGATTGTTCAAGGAT
>NZ_LWFX01001543.1:0-582 GCF_001635175.1 Alcanivorax sp. HI0083
ACAAACAACAACAACGGCGCCTGTCATGGGCACCATAAAGGGGTTAGCAATGTTTTCACTCAGCCAGGCTCCCGCCTTTGTCTCTTACCGGCTTCCACTGGCATTACTGCTCAGCGCCAGCCTGCTTGGCGCCTGTGGCGGCGGAGGCAGCAGCAACGCCCCGGCCGTTGCCGGTGACGCCCCCACCACCCCGGAAACGCCCAGGGAGCCGGAAACCCCGGACCCGACACCAGAGCCAGAGCCGCAGCCCGAGCCCCTCAACCGCTACCAGTTCGCCAATGGCTGCTACACCCTGCAAAGCCAACAACAGTTTCTGGTCAGCAATGACGGCAACTATGGGCTGAGCAACAATGCCAGCAACGCTACCCCCTTCTACATGAAGCCCACCGACCTGGGCCGCTACCTGCTGCTTTCCGATTATCAACGTGATCCCGGCAGTGCCGGCAGCAAACAGTTGCTCGGCATCAGCGATCCAGCCGGAGAGTTTCTTGACCAGAGCGGCAACTTTGTCGGAGAGCTGAGCTATCTGGTATCCGGACTGGGCGATACCCTCAATCTGGTGCTGGACCCGGTTGCCCCCCT
>NZ_LWFX01001544.1:0-555 GCF_001635175.1 Alcanivorax sp. HI0083
CCCCCAGGTGATCGAACGGATCAACGATGCCTGCCGCCCTGACACCAAAAAAGGGAATACCCAGGCTTACTGGGTCTGCACGCTCATCGAGGAATCAGAAGAACTGCAGGCCCAGGCAGCGGAAGCTACCTTCGCGGAATTGCAGGTGGCCTTGCCCGACCTGAACGTAGAGCTGGTCCACGGACGCATGAAAGCAAAAGAAAAAGCCGAACGGATGGCCCGCTTTTCCCGGGGTGACGCGCAACTGCTGATCGCCACTACGGTGATCGAGGTGGGCGTGGATGTCCCCAACGCCACGCTTATGGTGATGGAAAATGCCGAACGGCTGGGCCTGGCACAATTACATCAGCTACGCGGACGCGTAGGGCGGGGCGGCGAGCAAAGCTATTGTCTGCTGCTGTACAAGAACCCGCTATCACTCACCGGCAAACGGCGGCTGGCGGTCATGCGCGACACCACCGACGGTTTTGTTATTGCCGAAGAAGATCTGAAACTGCGCGGCCCCGGGGAATGGCTGGGCACTCGCCAGACCGGGGACCTGGCCTTTCGCATTGC
>NZ_LWFX01001545.1:0-388 GCF_001635175.1 Alcanivorax sp. HI0083
ACAAACGGAATGTCTGCCCGGTTCATCCCCGGAGCAGTGGGAGAGCAAAATAATGCGAAGCAAAGCAATCGCTGTCGGCTACAGCAGCGTCCTGGCCCTGGGCCTGCTGTCAGCCGCCGCCCCGGCCATGGCCGGCGGTGAATACAAGTTCAACGATGACTTCAGTGCCAAATGGAACCTGAAGGCCTCCGTGGGCGCCATCTCCCGGATGGAATCTGCCAGCAAGGAAAACCTGTTCGCCGGTGATACCCCCGGTGGTACCGCAGGATCGGCGGTTTCCGATGACGGCAACCTGAACTATGACGGCGGCGAAGTGGTTTCCTCCGTGGTCAAAGCCATCGGTGACTTCAACCTGCAATACAAGAACTACGGCCTCTTCGTACAGGCC
>NZ_LWFX01001546.1:0-2527 GCF_001635175.1 Alcanivorax sp. HI0083
ACGGCGTAAAAGGCAGCGCCAGCCCTGTTAACGGGCCGCACTGGAAAGGATCAGATTGATACCAGTATAAGCAAAGACAAGCTGGTTTCAATTATTTCGGAACATAATTTCATTATTTAAAAGGGGCCGAAAAACAGGGCGCCTGGCGCCCCGCTTTCGTGATAACGGCTTATTCAGCCAGCACTTCAGACATGCGCTGCAATACCACTTCGCCATTTTTCACGGTGGCGATATTCGGATCAGCCATCATGCCGCCCTTGTCATCAATTGCCGTCACACCGTAAGGATTATTCTCCGGCTTCAGGTTCTTCAGCGCCGCACCGAAAGCGCCACGAATTGCCTTGGCATCTTCAACGGTACCGGCTTCCTGCATGGCCTGAACCACCGTGTACAAAGCGAAGTAGTTATAGGCCACTTCAGTGGTCGGGTCCTTCTCCGCGTTCTGCTTGTGATACTTGGCCACAAACGCCTTGGCACCCGGCTCTTCATAACGTGTCAGCGGCACCACACCCACGGACCCTTCCAGCATTTTGTAGCCACCGATGATCTTGGACATTTCCCCCATCTTGGCCTGGTCCATGATCACGAAACCACCCTTGAAACCCAATTCACGAGCCTGTTTCGCCACCAGCGCGGTGGGTTCGGACGCACCACCAATGAACATCACATCCGGTTTCTCCGCCAGCACCTTGCTCACACCGGTGTAGAAATCCGCAGATTTGTTGTAGTCCATCGGGTTATCCGCCACCACGGTACCGCCCATGGCTTCCCAGGTGGGAACAAAGGCCTTGGTCCAGTATTTCGCATAGTCGTGGGTGGCGTTGGCCACAGCCACTTTCTTGCCGTTTTCCTTCATGGCGATTTTGGTAAACGGCTTCATGTAACCGGTAAAGGTGGGCGGAATCCGTACGGTCAGCTCATTGCCTTTCTCTGTCACCGTGGGCACCGAGGTGTACGACATCACCACAAAACCATCGCGTTCGTTGAACGCTTGCAGTGCAAAGGTGCCGCCGGAGTGCGGCGTAAAAATCACCGGCGCACTGTACTGCTGCACCAGCCGCTTGCCGTTCACCGCTGCCTGACTGGGCGAATACTTGTCATCCAGCGACACCAGGTTGATCTCGTAGGTCTCGCCAGCGACGGTAAAACCACCGGCTTCGTTGATTTCCTTTGCAGCCATCTGCAAACCTTCCAGGGTGTTCTGGCCGTATAACGCCGCACCACCACTCAAAGGCCCGGTGAAACCGATATTGACCTCTTCTGCCGCCTGCGCGCCCGTGGCTGCCAGGGCGATTGCGCTGGCACAGGCCAGCTTGCGAAAGGTTTTGACCAGAGTCTGTTTTCCGTTACCCATGAAACTCTCCCGTTGTTGTTTTGCTCAAACCGTGAGTCTTGTGTTGTAGCAATTGATTATGTTGTAGCGCACACGCTGCTACCGGATAACAATTACGCGCCGATATAGGCCTTGCGAATGGCTTCGTTACCCAGCATTGCGTCTTTATCACCCTCCATGACCAGGCGACCGTTTTCGATCACATAGGCACGGTGGGCAATCTTGAGTGCGGCGAAGGCATTCTGCTCCGCCAGCAAAACCGTGGTGCCCTGCTCGTTGATGCCCTTGATGGTTTCAAACATCTGCTTGACCACCAGGGGCGCCAGACCCAGCGAGGGCTCATCCAGCAATAACACTTTCGGGCGGCCCATCATGGCGCGGCCAATGGCCACCATTTGCTGCTGACCACCACTGAGAGACCCGGCAGACTGGTCCTTTTTTTCATCGAGAATCGGAAACAGCGCCAGAATTTCTTCCAGTGTCTTCTTGATCTCCGCCTTGTTGCGACGATGCACATAGGCGCCCAGCATCAGGTTTTTCAACACCGACATTTCCGGAAACAGCTTGCGCCCTTCCGGACACTGCACCACGCCATTGCGCACCAGACCCGACGGTTTCAGGCCGGTGACATCGGTGCCATCCAGGGTAATGGTGCCCGCCGATGGCTTGATCAGCCCGCTGATGGTATTGAACAACGTGCTTTTTCCTGCGCCGTTAGCGCCTAACAGCACCACCAGTTCGCCCTGCTCCACGGACATGGAGACCTGCTCCAGCGCCTTGAAACTGCCGTAACGGGCTTCCACGTTATTAAGCTGCAGCATCTTCATCACTCCCCAGATAGGCTTCGATCACCAACGGATTGTTTTTCACTTCATCCGGCGTGCCTTCGGCAATTTTTTCACCGTGGTCGATCACCATGATCTTGTCCGCCAGGCTCATGATCATGTCCATCTTGTGCTCAATCAGGCAGACCGTGACACCGTGATCCACCATCTTGCGAATCAAGGCCGCCAGGTTTTCCGTTTCTTCCGGGTTGATCCCGCCTGCCGGCTCATCCAGCAGCACCAGCTCCGGATCCGTTGCCAGTGCCAGCGCAAATGCCACGCGCTTTTTCTCTTCCTGGCTGATATCCGCGGTAATGCGATGACCGATGTGAGACAGGCCGACAAAATCCAGCACTTTCTGGGCCCGGGC
>NZ_LWFX01001547.1:0-2144 GCF_001635175.1 Alcanivorax sp. HI0083
AGGAACATCAGACCACCACGACGACCGCCACGGCCACCGCCGCCACCAAAGGAGAGCAGGAAGGTGAGCACGACCATGCCGATCAGTATCAACAGAGCCTTGAGGCCGCTGGGCTTGTCACGGGGTTGGCGTTCGCCTTGATATTCGCCCTTGATCGCTGCCTGGATGCTGGTTACCCCCGCCTGAATGCCGCCATAGAACTGGCCTTGACGAAAAGCCGGCAGGATTTCCTGCTGGACGATAACACTGGAAAGCGCATCCGTGAGGACACCTTCCAGGCCATAGCCCACTTCGATGCGCACCTTGCGATCATTGGGGGCGACGATCAGCAGCACACCGTTGTCGTTCTCTTTGCTACCAATGCCCCATTCACGGCCCAGTTGATAGCCATAATCGGCAATGTCGTAGCCCTGCAAATCGGACAGGGTGACCACCACCAGCTGATTGGACGTGTTCTGTTCTGCGGCGGCCAGGGCCTGGGTGAGGCTCCGGGTCTGGGCGGGGGTCAGCAACCCCGCTTCATCAACCACCCGGCCGGACAGCGCCGGAAACTCCGGCGCCGCCCACAGCGAGGCGCTGAGCAGCAGAACAATCAGTGCAAAATAGCGCATTAAACCCTGCCCTAGTTAAAGTTCACGGAGGGAGCCTGGTCCGCGTCTTCGGCGGTAGCTTCATAGGTTTCGCGGGTTTCCATGTCGCTGTACAGGAAGCTGTGCCACAGGCGACCGGGGAAGGTGCGAATTTCCGTGTTGTATTGCTGCACCGCAGCGATGTAATCCCGGCGCGCCACACTGATGCGATTTTCCGTGCCTTCCAGCTGCGATTGCAGGGCCAGGAAGTTCTGGTTGGCCTTCAAATCCGGGTAGCGTTCTGCCACCACCATCAGCCGCTGCAGGGCGGACCCCAGTTGACGCTGGGCCTGCTCGAACTGCTTCAGTTTTTCCGGATTATTGAGCATGTTGCCATCCACCTGGATGGAACCCACCTTGGCCCGGGCCTGGGTGACATCCACCAGCACTTCCTGCTCGTGGCTGGCATAGCCCTTGACCGTGTTGACCAGGTTGGGAATCAGGTCGGCACGGCGCTGGTACTGGTTTTCCACCTGGGACCAGGCCGCTTTGACCTGCTCGTCATAGGTAGGAATGTTGTTGATGCCACAGCCGCTCAACCAGCCTGCCAGCAATACCAGCATGGCGCTGCGCCACACCGTGGCCATGCGCGGCATCGTCCGCGCGGTCAGTGTCTTTGTCATCGATCCGGTCTCCTTGATGGTGTTTGTGTTGTCAGAATCGTCACGGCTCTCTGAGCGTCTCGACCCAGACCGACAGCGGCCGCTGCCGTTTTTCTGCTTGCAGGGCCGCCAGCAACCGTTGTTTGTCGCGGCGGCTTAACCGTTTTATCCGTGCCTCCAGCTGACTGGCGGAGGCCCTGTCGCCCCCCGGCAGTAGCAACACCGGGCGCACCGGGCGGCGGGCCCGGGTATAACGCGCCCCTTTCGGGCTGGTGTTGTGCTCGTGAAACCGGCGTGCCGGTTCGGTGCTGATCCCGGTATACAATGACCGGTCCGCACACTCCACCATATACACCCACCACTGTTGCATGGTTTTACACCCACCCCTGCGATGGCTGGTATGATGCCAGAGACACTGCGCGCACTTAAGCGCCATTACAACAAACCTCAAGCGACAAGGATGCAATTATGGTGACCTATCTTTATTGGTTCCTGGTGGCAGCATTGGTCATTGGTACGCTGTTCGGTCTGGGCGTACGGCTGGGAAAATGGAAGCCCGCGCTGATTATTGCTGTGATCATCTGGCTGGCCGCCACCATCGCCTACTACTTCTGGCTTCAGCAGGTCTTCGTAAAACGCTTTGGCGGCACCATGCATATCACCGTGCCCGAAGAGCAGTACCACATCAGCGCCACCTGGAAAGATGACAACCTGTGGATCGAAAACTACAACCCGGAAACCAACGAGTGCATTTTCCGGGAATATTCCCGTGGCAACATGCTGGAAGGGAAAGTGGTCATCAAGAACTGTAGCCCGCTGCAAAGCACCGGCATGGTTCTGCCTAAAGATTCCGCTGTGCAGTAGCCATAACCCCCCGCGCCAACCGTGACTCTGTGCAGGGTTGGCGCTATCC
>NZ_LWFX01001548.1:0-637 GCF_001635175.1 Alcanivorax sp. HI0083
CCTGCAGGACCTGAGCCAGCAGATCGCCAGCCTGCAGGCGCGGCTGGACGAGCAGAAGCAAGCCTACGCCAAGCGCCCACGGGTACGGCGTCTCACGTCGGTGTCCGCCAAGGCCCACTTCGAAGCGGTCTACATTGATGGTTTCCGCCGCAAGGTGGAAGACATGGGTACCCGCAACTTTCCCGCCCGGGCCCTGAACAGCAATACCTATGGTGCGGTGCGCCTGATGGTAGCGATCCAGAAAGACGGCTCACTGAAAGAAGTGCGGCTGCTCAAGTCCTCCGGTCATAAATTCCTCGATCAGGCCGCCATTCAGAGTGTGCGTCTGGCGGCCCCGTTCGATGCGTTTACAGCGGAAATGCGCCGCAACATGGACGTGCTGGAAATTATCCGCACCTGGAAGTTCGACAGTAACCAGCGAGTGTCGTCGAAATAATAGCTGCGCTCGCTACCACGCGACTGTAGGAGTGCCTCTCGAGGCGCGAACCGCGCTTGCGCGGCAATCGTCCGCAGGACGATCAGGCCTGCCAGCATTCGACAGGTGTTTAGAAGGATTTGGTGTTTATCGTTGCACGCTGCCCTCGCTGTCGCTCGGATTCGCACCTCGAGAGGTGCTCCTGCGGTCTCATCCTGAAAG
>NZ_LWFX01001549.1:0-863 GCF_001635175.1 Alcanivorax sp. HI0083
TTGTTTACGCGGTGATGTCTGAAGAGCTGGGCTTGTTGGGCAATGTGGCGCTGATCAGCGGCTTTATTCTGCTGGGCTGGCGGGTGTTTCGTGTGGGGCATCGTCTGGAAGAGCGCGGGCTGCTGTACCACGCCTATGTGGTTTATGGCTGTGCCTTCGTCTTTTGCTCTCAGGCGTTTATCAACCTGGGCGTGAATATGGGCCTGTTGCCCACCAAGGGCCTGACGCTGCCGTTTATCAGTTACGGGGGCTCTTCGCTGCTGATCTCAGCCGCAATGGTAGGGCTTATTCTTCGCGCCGGGGCGGAAGCCGATCACCTGAAAGCCAGGGGGAGGGCAGCACGATGAGTCGCACCGTCCTGATTATGGCGGGTGGTACCGGCGGGCATGTGTTCCCGGCCTTGGCCGTGGCCGACCAACTGCGTGCGCGGGGCTTCGAAATCCTCTGGCTGGGCGCGGAAAACGGCATGGAAGGCAAGCTGGTGCGCCAGTATGGCTACGAGATTGCTGAGCTGTCCGTGTCCCGTCTGCGCGGTGGTGGCATCAAGCGCAAGCTGACGGCCCCCTTCAATTTGCTGCGGGCTGTATTACAGGCGCGCCAGTTGATTCGTGCCCGTCAGCCGGTGCTGGCGGTGGGCTTTGGCGGCTTTGCCAGTGGCCCAGGCGGACTGGCGGCCAAGCTGTGCAAGGTGCCGGTGGTGGTCCATGAGCAGAATGCGGTTCCCGGGCTGACCAATCGCCTGTTGTCCCGTCTGGCCACGGTGACCCTGGAAGGCTTTCAGGGTGCCTTTGGCAATCCGCAGGCCTGCTGGGTGGGCAACCCGGTGCGTCCGGAAATTACCGCTCTGGATGAGCCTGCTCGCC
>NZ_LWFX01001550.1:0-794 GCF_001635175.1 Alcanivorax sp. HI0083
AAAAGACAGCACCGAACCGATGCCCAGCACCCAGGCACCCAGCCCCACCACGGTAGCGGCCACCCCCCGGGACAGACCGCGCTCCACCAGCCACGCCACCACCGGCTCCCCCAAACTGATGGACGAGCTCCAGGCCGCAGAGACGACCAGAATGAAGAACAGGGAACCGAACAACATGCCGCCCGGCATCTGACCAAACGCCAGCGGCAGCGTTACGAACATCATGCCCGGCCCCTGGCCTACCTGCAGATCATTGGAGAAGATCAGCGGGAACATGGCCACACCGGAACCCAGCGCCACCAGCGTATCCAGCAGCGCAATAATGATCACCGTGGACATGATCGACACCGGCTTGGGCTTGCCCCCCTTCTTGCCGGCGGCCTCCCGGGGCATATACGCCCCATAGGCCATGATCGCGCCCATGCCCAGGCTCAGAGTAAAGAAGGCCTGCCCCACGGCAGTAATCACCACCTTGCCATTGAGCTTGGAGAAATCCGGCTCAAACAGGAACAAAAGCCCCTCCTTGAAACCCGGCGTGGTGGCGGCATAGCCCACCAGCACCAGCAGCAGCACGAACAGCAGCGGCATGAGGATCTCAACAGCCTTCTCCAGCCCCCCTTTCACACCACGGCCCACCACCACCATGGTCAGCACCATAAACAGGGTGTGGCAGCCCATCATCAACCAGGGATCTGCCAGCAACGCATCAAACCGTGCTCCGGATTGCGCCGCCGTAATCCCCTGAAAACCACCGGCCACCGCCTCCCAGGCATAATAAAGAGCCCAGCTGGCGA
>NZ_LWFX01001551.1:0-510 GCF_001635175.1 Alcanivorax sp. HI0083
GCCGAGCCCCAAAAGGTCTGCGTCGCCATGCAGGGTGTAGCCCTGGAAATTGCGATGCAGCAGGCCGTTTTTCTGTGCCACGGACAGGCTGTCGTTTTCCAGCGCAAAATGGTCCATGCCGATATATCGGTAGCCTTGCTCCTGAAGCATTTTTCCGGCACGGGTCAGCATGCCGAGCTTCTCTTCCGGGCCGGGCAGGGCTTGCTCCTGGATCTGACGCTGAACCTTGAACCGTGAAGGCAGGTGGGCATAGTTGTACAAGGAGATACGATCTGGCCGAAGTGGCAGCAGCCGCTCCAGCGTGCGTGCCAGACTCGATTCAGACTGCCAGGGCAGGCCGTAAATCAGATCGGTATTGATAGAGCGAAAACCAAAGTCACGGCTCCATGCCATGGTATCGCGGATCAGCTCATAGGGCTGGACACGATTGACCGCTTTCTGCACACGCGGATCCAGATCCTGCACACCCAGGCTGACGCGATTAAAACCGAGCCCACGCAGCAATCCCAG
>NZ_LWFX01001552.1:0-3177 GCF_001635175.1 Alcanivorax sp. HI0083
CCCATCATTCGTAGCAGTGAAGGGATGCCGGCGGCGCAAAGGTGTTAGCGGAGAGTAGTATGTCGGACCCCAAGCGCATCAAGGTCACGGATGCCACCGATGGCGGCAGCGTGAGCTTGTACAGCAAGCGCGAGCGCATTCAGGTTAAATCCGTTTCCGGACGTTTCCAGTTTATCCGCGACGTCACCATTCTGGCGACCATGGGCCTTTACATGATCCTGCCCTGGGTGCGCTGGGACGGCCAGCAGGCGGTTCTGTTTGATTTGCCGGGGCGTCAGTTCCGTATTTTTGGTGCCAGCTTCTGGCCCCAGGACTTTCTGTTGCTGTCCTGGATCCTGATCCTGGCCGCATTTGCCCTGTTCTTTGTTACCGTGCTGGCGGGCCGCGTCTATTGTGGCTACGTCTGCCCGCAGACCACCTGGACCCGCTTCTTTCAGTGGATCGAGTTCTGGTGTGAAGGTGATCGCCACAGCCGTATAAAGATGGACAGTGCCCCCTGGACGGCAACCAAGATCATGCGCCGTGGCAGCAAGCATGTGCTCTGGCTGATGCTTGCCTTGCTTACCGGCATTACCTTTGTCGGTTACTTTTCCCCGATTACGGATTTGACCACCCGCTTGCTCAGCTTCAGCTGGGGTGGCTGGGAGCTCTTCTGGGTGGGCTTCTTCACAGTGGCGACCTACGGCAACGCCGGGTTCATGCGCGAACAGGTATGTCTCTACATGTGCCCCTACGCCCGTTTCCAGAGCGTCATGTTCGACCGCGACACGCTGATCGTGTCTTACGACGAACAACGCGGCGAACCCCGTGGCCGTGGTGCCAAAAAACGCCAGCAGGAAGATACGGTAGTGGAAAAAGGCGACTGCATCGACTGCGGCATGTGTGTTCAGGTCTGCCCCACTGGCATCGATATTCGTGATGGGCTGCAGTATGAATGCATTACCTGCGCGGCCTGCGTGGACGCCTGTGACGACGTCATGGATCATATCGGCAAGCCACCCGGGCTGATTCGCTACACCACCGAAAACGCCCTGGAAGGCTTTAAGACTCGCATTCTGCGCCCCCGACTCATCGGCTATGGCGCCATCCTCATCATCATGGGCAGCCTGTTTATGGGCACCTTGTACAGCCGTGTGCCACTGCAGGTCGATGTGATTCGAGACCGGAATCAGCTCTACCGCACCGCCAGCAGTGGCGAAGTGGAAAACATCTATCGGCTGGAAATTCAGAACAAGGGCCAGCACAGCCACCGGTATGTGCTCACCATGAAAGGTCCGGATGGCCTGCGCATGAAGAACCGCACTGAATTCACCCTCGACGGCGGCAAGAAACTGTCTTTGCCGGTGACAGTGAGCTATGACCCTTATGAGGTGGAAATGGAATCCGCGCCGATCTGGTTTACGGTAACGGCACTGGATGATCCTGACCTGGAGAAACGCCATGAATCCCGATTCATTGCCCCAGGGCGATGAGCTTCCCTGGTACCGCTACCCTTTTTTATGGCTGGCAATCCTGCTGCCCGCCACATCGGTAGTCGGCGGCCTAACGCTGCTGTATATCGCCATCGTTAATGCCGACACGCCCGTGGTAGACGAATGGTACAAGGAGGGGCGAGCCATCAACCGCTCCGTGGAGCAGGAGCGTCTTGCGGCGCGCCTGGGTATTCGCCTTGAACTGGGCCAGGTGGGCGCTGGCATTCAGGCGCGCCTTAGCAGCGAGGCGGGCATTCCCATGCCCGACACCCTGAACGTCTCCCTGCGCCACCCGACGCTCCCGGAACGGGATGTCACCCTTGCCCTGGAACATATTGAAGGCGCCCTGTACCGCAGCGACGGCACCCTGCCCCATGATGGTCGCCG
This sequence comes from Alcanivorax sp. HI0083, assembly GCF_001635175.1. Lineage (NCBI taxonomy): Bacteria > Pseudomonadati > Pseudomonadota > Gammaproteobacteria > Oceanospirillales > Alcanivoracaceae > Alcanivorax > Alcanivorax sp. HI0083. The sequence goes on from NZ_LWFX01001552.1 coordinate 1,860, forward strand.
TGCCGCCACGGTGACCGCCTCCGGCGATCACTGGCGCCTGCATCAGACTGTCATGGCGCAAGGCGACAACCTGATCCTGGGGAAAACCGCCACACCATGACTTCTGCCTGCTGGCATTGCAGTAACCCGGCTCCCGCCGGCGCCTTCCCCGCGCAAACGCCTGACGGCCCCCGTGATGCCTGCTGCCCGGGATGCGCCGCCGCCATAGAAACCATTTATGGCTTGGGCCTGGATGACTACTACCAGATGCGCCAGGATGCCGCGCCACAGCCTGACGATCAGCGCCAAGCGCTGGATTGCGCGCTTTTTTCTGTGCCGGAATTGATCGCCCCGCACCTCACCAGCCTTGCTGATGGCCAACGCCTGAAACTGCAGCTGGGTGGGCTAACCTGTGCCGCCTGCAGCTGGTTGATCGAAAAAACGGTGAGCCAACAGCCCGGCGTGCGGCGCAGCAGCGTCAACCTGGCCAGCATGACACTGACCGTGGACTACAGCGGCCAAGCTGAGGCCAGCCAGACCGTACAACGGATTCAGGCACTGGGCTACACGGTGACTCTGCCCGGCGACCCTCGCGCCCGGACCGACGAACAACGTGCGCATAAGCAATTGCTGGGCCGGTTGGCACTGGCCGGGCTGGGCGCCATGCAGGCCATGATGTACTCCACCGCCCTGTATATCGGCGTGTTCGACGGCAAAGACGCGCTTTACGAATGGGTGTTCCGGCTGGCCAGTTTCGCCGTGGCCACGCCGGTGGTGTTCTACTCCGGTTTGCCGTTTTTCCAGGGAGCCTGGCGCGGCCTCAAGCAGGCACGCCTGACCATGGATGCGCCCATCGCACTGGCACTGCTGCTGGCCTGGGCCGGCAGCCTGGTGATGATGGCCACCGGAGGCAGGCACGTCTATTTCGATTCCGCTGCCATGTTTGTGTTCTTCTTGCTGGCCAGTCGCTGGTTGGAGCAGCGTCAGCGCATGACGATCCAGCAAGCTTACCGGCGAGTCAGCGATACCCTGCCCCAGGCCGTACGCCGCCTTGATGGGCAGCAGATAGCGCACTGGATCAGCGCCCGCCAGGTGGCCAAAGGAGATCGCCTGCAGCTAATACAGGGTGACATTATTCCGGTGGATGGGATCCTTATCGAAGGCCGCGGTGCTTTCGACGAATCGGCACTGAATGGCGAGCCTTTGCCGGTAAGCCATGGCATTAATGATCCGGTCCATGCCGGCAGCCGACTGGTGGAAGGCAATATCGTGCTGGAAGCCTCGGGGCCTGCATCCTCCAGCCTGGTGGCAAAAATCGCTGAGCAGGTGGAGCACGCCC
>NZ_LWFX01001553.1:0-2334 GCF_001635175.1 Alcanivorax sp. HI0083
GCAGGGCCTCATGGCCCAGGCGGGCGACCTGCTTATCGACATTCCGCTCGGCAACCTGGTAGATCAGGACAGCCTTGTACAGGTCGTGGATCAGTGGCTACAGGAAGCGCTCAGTGCCCGCGGATTGCAGGACGTCATACGCGACGTGAGTCTTGCCGTATGGGAAGCCGCAGAACAGGATGACGCCACCATTGGTGAGCTACTTCGTGAAGAACACTTCGAGGCCATTCTTGAGCAGGTCCTGAAACTGCAAAGCCTGCGGGAAAAAGCCATTCACGCGGCCATGAACCATCCACTGGTCAGCGAAATGGTCAGCGAAATGCTTTATACCGGCATCAAGAATTTCCTGCTGGAAGAAAATGCACTGGCGAAACTGCCCGGTGTTAGCAGCATGATGAAGATGGGCCGCAAAAGCATGGTCGGCAAAGCCATGGGCGGCATGGAGGAATCCATTCGCACCTACCTGCAGAAGAATATTCGCGTCACCCTGAAAACCGGTGAGCAATGGCTGAACAAGCAATTAACCAACGAGCGAATTCAACAACTGGCGCGTGATGGCTACCGCCGCGCTGCCCCGCTTAAACCCGCGAATTACATGAAGATGGTACCTGAAGGCGCCGTGGCGGAAGTGGTGGCGCAAAGCTGCGCGATCACCGATGAAAGTGCCCGCCTGGCCTACACACGCCGCCTGGTTAGCGTAGGTATCCATGCGGCCGTGGCATCGCTGATGGATAAACCGCTGAAAACCGTCCTTGAGGGCATGCAGATCAGCGAAGAGCGGATCCGCGAGTTCGCCACGCCGGCCTTGGCACAGGGCGCCACTGTTCTGGTTGAACAAGGCGTACTGGAACCCTTCATCGAATGGGTATTGGACGATTTCTATCAGTCCGAGGCGTGTAAAAAGATAATTGACAGTTGATAGTTGACAGCTACGCGAGAAAGACAGACTTGATTTGAAACCTAAGAGGCCGCGCCCAAACCATGGGCGCGGCCTTTTTGTTTCCGAAGGAACACAACACAACCGCGAGGGGTTTAGCTGTTAACTATCAACTGCTAGAGAAACGACTCCGCATACTCCGCCAGCTTGGACCTGGGCACCCCGTTCAGCTGCACCGAGCCACCATGCTCGAACCGTTTGAATCGTTCGGTCATGTAGGTCAACCCGGAACTGGTTGGCGACAGGTAGGGCGTATCGATTTGCGCCAGGTTGCCCAGGCATACCACCTTGGAACCTTCCCCGGCCCGGGTAATGATCGCCTTCATCTGGTGAGGTGTCAGGTTCTGGCTTTCATCGATCAGGATCAGGGATTTCTGGAAACTGCGCCCGCGGATGTAGTTCATTGCCTTGAACTGAATGTTGGCCCGCTCTTTCACATATTGAATGCTCCCGGACGGGTTTTCATCGTTCAGGTGCAGTGCCTCAATGTTGTCATTGATCGCTCCCAGCCACGGGTCCATTTTTTCCTCTTCCGTGCCTGGCAGAAAGCCATGATCTTCCGCCAGTGGTGGTGTGGAGCGGGTGGCAATAATCTTGTTGAAGCTCTTTTGCTCCACAGTCATTTCAATGGCCGCTGCCAGGGCCAGAATGGTTTTCCCTGACCCGGCCGCCCCGGTCAGGGTGACGATGTGCACATCCGGGTCCAACAACATCTGCAGGGCAAGGGCCTGCTGAATGTTCATCGGTTTCAGTCCCCAGGCCTCTTGCTCCATCAGACTATCCGCCTTGTAATGGCGGAGTGTCACCACACCGTTATCCACCGTCATCACCCGGCCAACAAAGCCTTGTTCATCGATGATGTACTGATTGGGATAGACCTCTTCACCCAGAATTTCACTGACCAACAGCCCGTGTGACAGATGATGCAGGGTGTCCACGCCCACCTGCTCGGTTTCCACCTGGGTGACCTGATCCCAGAACGAGCCAGGCACTTCAAAATAGCCCCGGGTCAGCTGCTTGATGTCCGACACCAGTTGGTCGTTGTGATAATCCTCCGACTCGATACCACAGGCCCGCGCCTTGAGGCGCATGTTGATATCCTTGGTTACCAGAATATAGCGGCGATCCGGAAACTGGCTCTTCATGGCAACCACATCATTGATAATGCGGTTGTCATTCAGGTCATTGGGCAGCGGCGCAGAGGCTTTGTTCTGCTCTGCCATCAGGACTGTCAGCGTGCCCTGGGGCGCGTTGTCGCCACCGCGGGGAATCGGGATCCCTTCTTCCACCTGCTGCGGAGTCGCACTGCCCAACACCTTGTCGATCTGCCGAATCGCGGCTCGGCAATCCGCCGCCGTATGCGATTTTCCGCTCTTGAGCTTGTCCAGTTCTTCCAG
>NZ_LWFX01001554.1:0-625 GCF_001635175.1 Alcanivorax sp. HI0083
CATAACTGTTGGCCAGTGTGGCTGCGCGATCCAGACGGCGACCAATCTCCCGGGCACGATTTACCCGTGCCTCCTGCTGGGCTGCGACCCTTTCCTGTAACTGACCACAACCGGTATCCAGCCACAATCCAAGCACATGATATTCCCGGTTTTCGTGACGCACAGACAGTTCGATACCATTCACCAGGCTGATGTCGTGCTGACGGGCAGCCTCATGGGCTTCAGGCAACCCGGCCAGGGTATCGTGGTCAGTCAGGGCCAGACAGGTTACGCCATAGTCCGCAGCCCTCGACACCAGCGCTGCAGGGCTTAGAATACCGTCCGACGCTGTACTGTGACTGTGCAGGTCGATTGTGTGGTTACAAGAAATAGCCAGATCCTCTCAAGGTTCTCGATGTGTCTGCCGTGACTCCCATGCGTCACAGACGCTCACTGCGACAGGCTGACGACGGGAATCAAGGCGCAGGGTAGCATTTTTGAGCCCTTCACCGGCATCTTTAACGCCCTCCGGCTGCCATAAACTGATCAAACGGAATCTCGAATGAGCGAAAGCAACATCCCGGAACAGAACGGCAAGCCAGCCAGCGCCATGCCACCAAAGCAGGAAAGCTTGCTGGCCAACCTG
>NZ_LWFX01001555.1:0-974 GCF_001635175.1 Alcanivorax sp. HI0083
CCGTCCCCTTGCCGCCGATCAGCTGGCCCGCCACCTGGCTCCACCCCCCCGGCGCAGCGCCAAGATCCAGCACCGTCATTCCCGGCCGGAACAAACGGTCTTTCTCGTGCATTTCCAGCAGCTTGAAACTGGCCCGGGAGCGATACCCCTGCTCCTGGGCCCTGGCCACCCACGGGTCGTTGAAATGTTCTTTCAACCAAGCCTTGCTGGTCTTGGAACGGCTGGACTTCGCCATGGCCCCTCTCTCCTGAATTCTCTGTACTCGCAAGCCCTCATGACTAACCCACATGACGGCTGCTTTTCGGCCGGGTAATACGTAGAATACGCGCACAGCAACCCTTTCTGGAGCTACACCGTGCCGCTATCTACCCAGGACATCAAACGGTTACGCCGTATTGGTCACCACCTGAAACCCGTTCTGATCTTTGGCGACAAGGGACTCAGCGACAACTTCGTGGAAGAACTCAACCTGCGCCTGGAAGATCACGAGCTCATCAAAGTGAAAGTCAACGCAGAAACCCGCGACGACCGCGCCGCCATTGTGCAGGCCCTGACCGAAAAAGGCAGCGCCGAGCTAATCCAGCGTATCGGCAACATCGCCCTGCTCTACCGCCCGGCCCAAAAGCCCAGCGCCAAACTGTCGAACATCCTGCGCTATCAGAATGCCTGACGCCCAAGGCCCAACGCAGGATGCCAAAAGCAAAAAAGGCGGCGTGTTATCACGCCGCCTTTTTTATTGTCGTCTGGCGTCATGCATCGGGCATCAAGCGCCTAGATATGCTCCACCTGATCGACTTCGTACTCACGGGTACCGCCGGGGGTATCAATCTGCACCACATCGCCTTCTTCACGACCAATCAAACCGCGGGCGATGGGTGAGTTCACACTCAACTTGCCTTCCTTGATGTTGGCTTCGTCGTCACCCACGATCTGGTAGACCTTGGTTTCGTCCGTATCCACATCAATGATGGTCA
>NZ_LWFX01001556.1:0-589 GCF_001635175.1 Alcanivorax sp. HI0083
AATCGGGGTTAAGCGGTGGTGCTCTGGGTCTGGATGACCCGGGTGCCGGCAAGGTGGTCGTGCAGGCAGCGGCGGTCAGACCGGAAAATCAGCAGCGGGTCGACAATCATGATCAGATTGACGCCGGGCAGCTGGGCGAGCACGTGAAAAACAAGGTAGCGCAGGCCGTAGAGCTTGCCTGCGGGCACGTTGTCCTGCTCCATGCCGACGATGCGCATATTGAGAATCGTCTTGCCAATGGTTTGCTGGCGGTTGAACAGCAGCCAGCCCTGCAGGGCGAGGAAGATCAGTTCCCCGGCGATGAACAGGCCAATGCTGGTGGTCAGGTTGATGTCGCCGCTGCCTTGCATCAGGGCGTCCCAGATGCCGGTGAAGTAGATGATCGGGCCGATGACCAGTAGCTGTACCAGCCCATCAATGATGGAGCCAAGAAAACGGTACAGGCGGCTGGCCAGTTCCGGGCTGTCGGGCCTGGCCGGGCGCCGGGTGGTGCTGTCCGGGGCCTGGTAGGGGTTGTTCGGGTTTTCGTCGGTCATGATGACGTCCTTGTTATGATGACTGTTCTTATGGTCAGTATTGCTAATGGTAG
>NZ_LWFX01001557.1:0-738 GCF_001635175.1 Alcanivorax sp. HI0083
GCCACCAGTGGAAGCCAGGTACGCTCAGGCAGCGCCACCAGAACGACCAGCAGCATCCATAACAGGGTCACCCCCAACAACTGCAATACCAGCCATGACTGCCAGGGCACCGGTACCGCCGCCGCCACCAATCCCATCAGCATTACCGACAAGGGCAGGCTCAGCAAAAACGCCAAAAAAGCTCTCATCGATTGCCTCCCCGGCGCTGATAGCTATCGCGGTAATGGCTGACCAGCAGCGGCAGCAGCAAGGCTGGCAACGTGAACACCCACAACCCCACAAACAGGCCCACACTGACGCCCAGCTGTAGCGATAACAGCCACAGCCCCCCGGCCAGCATGGCCAAGGCGATTAAACGGCTAAAAACAGGAAGGGGTTGATCCAGCCAGCGTTGCTGGCGATCCGACAGGTAAAACAGCAACACACTGGCAAGTGTGGCCAGAACGGCAACCAGCATAGGGAGAAAACCATTATCATGATAATGGTTCTCATTTAATCGCAGCAGGGAGTTTCCGTCAAGGTAACCAGGCTCAGCGAGGACGCAGCTCGCGCAGATAGTCGCTGGCTTCGCTGAGACGTGCCGTGGACAAACGATCCCAATCCACCGATTCGCGATCCGGCATCCAGACACCGGCAAACGTAGACGCATCCGCCAGCACCAGCTCCGCATTGAGCATCGGCACACCGTGGTAATCGCCGGCCATTCCCCCGGCTCGACGAATCACCGACCACCAGGCC
>NZ_LWFX01001558.1:0-986 GCF_001635175.1 Alcanivorax sp. HI0083
GGACACCAGCTTGTTGAACAGACGCTCCTGACGTCGGGGGTCGGCTGGGCCGCCAGTTCCTTGGCGAAGCCAAGCCGCACGGCGCCTTCCAGCCCCATGGCGCCGAACTCGCCGCTGGGCCAGGCCGCGATGAACAGCGGCGAATGGAAACTGCCTGCCGCCATGGCCTGGGCACCCAGACCATACCCCTTGCGCAGCACGATGGTGAGAAACGGAACGGTAAGGCTGGCAGCGGCCACAAACATGCGCGACACATGGCGTACCGTTCCCTGCTTTTCCGCTTCCGGGCCGACCATGAAGCCAGGGGTGTCGCACAGGGACACCATGGGCAGGCCGAAGGCTTCGCACAGCTGCATAAAACGCGCTGCCTTGTCGCCACCCACCGCATCGATGGCACCGCCCAGGTAAGTGGGATCATTGGCGATCAATCCGAACGGTTTGCCTTCGATTCGTATCAGCGCCGTGATCATGCCCGGCGAAAAGCCCCGCCGCAGTTCCAGCACCGAGCCGCTGTCGGCAAGGGTCTCGATCACGTTGCGAATGTCGTAAACACGGGTACGCTTTTCCGGAATCTTGTGGCGCAGTTCGCGCTGGTCCGCGACCTGCCAATCCTCAACCGTGCCCTGAAAATAGGACAGGTACTGTTTGGCCACGGCCACCGCGTCGGCCTCATCGTCCACCGCGATATCCACCACGCCGGTGGCAGTGTGCATATCCACCGGGCCCACCTGTTCCGGGGTATAACGGCCCAGGCCACCGCCTTCGATCATGGCCGGACCGGCCATGCCGATGGTGGAATCCTTCGTGGCGATAATCACATCACAGCAGCCCAGCAAGGCCGCGTTACCGGCAAAGCAACGACCGGAGCCGATCCCCACCAGCGGCACCTCGCCGGACAGTTTTGCCATGGCCGCAAAGGTGGGGCAGTCCAGTCCGCCCACACCGACAAAGTCGGTATCACCGGGGCGGCCACCGCCGCCTTCGGC
>NZ_LWFX01001559.1:0-696 GCF_001635175.1 Alcanivorax sp. HI0083
CCTGTTCGCCGCATCAGGCGCCCGCCAGCGCTATCCACCGCTATCCACAAGCCCGCTATTTTGCCGCCAGTGCGGGAGTGTCGAACACCACCTGGCTCAGGCCGTGGCGCATGAAGGTGCGAATGTTGGCGTGGTCGCTGCCGTCCGGGTTGCCCAGTACATGCTCGCGGTAAAAATGGCCGAAGCAGGCCAGGGTCTGCGCATCGGAAAGCGTCTGGAGTTTGGCGAAGGCAAAAATCTTGCACGAGCCTTCATTGGTGCCGGCTTCGTTACGCACACTGTCATCGCCCTCACCATTGATGAAGGTGGCCGGGGTGTAATGGTAGTGCTCGGCAATGACGGCTTGTACCGCGTCGAAAGTGACGCTTTCGGGGGCGCTGTTCAGGGTGTCCAGCAAGGTGCTTAGGGAGGTGCTCATGGGGGAGTCCTGTGCGATGTAAAGCGCTGCAGGATAGCGCCAACCCTGCACAGAGTCACGGTTGGCGCGGGGGGTTATGGCTACTGCACAGCGGAATCTTTAGGCAGAACCATGCCGGTGCTTTGCAGCGGGCTACAGTTCTTGATGACCACTTTCCCTTCCAGCATGTTGCCACGGGAATATTCCCGGAAAATGCACTCGTTGGTTTCCGGGTTGTAGTTTTCGATCCACAGGTTGTCATCTTTCCAGGTGGCGCTGATGTGGTACTGCTCTTCGGG
>NZ_LWFX01001560.1:0-725 GCF_001635175.1 Alcanivorax sp. HI0083
CCCTGATCTCCGCCGAGCACTCCAATCTGCTGGATCGGGAACGTCCCATGTGGGAAGCCCATTTGATCGAAGGCATCCGCGGTCGCCAGTTTGCGCTTTACTACAAGATTCACCATTCGGTGATGGACGGCATCTCCGCCATGCGCATTGCCACCAAGACCCTCTCCACGGACCCTGCCGAGCGGGAAATGGCGCCAAGCTGGGCCTTCAATACCCGCAAGCGCACCCGCTCCCTGCCCAGCAACCCGGTGGACGTGGCCTCCAGCATGGCACGCCTGACCGCCGGCATCAGCAAGCAAGCCGCCACGGTGCCGGCGCTGGCGCGAGAAATCTACAAGGTCACCCAGAAAGCGAAAAGTGATGAGAACTATGTGTCCATTTTCCAGGCCCCGGACACCATTCTTAACAACACCATCACCGGTTCACGCCGCTTTGCCGCCCAGAGCTTCTCGCTGCCGCGCCTGAAAGGCATTGCCAAGGCTTACGGCTGCACCATTAACACCGTGGTGCTGTCCATGTGTGGCCACGCCCTGCGTGAGTACCTGATCAGCCAGCATGCGCTGCCGGATGAGCCTCTGATTGCCATGGTGCCCATGAACCTGCGCCAGGACGACAGCTCCGGCGGCAACCAGATCGGCATGATTCTGGCCAACCTGGGCACCCACATCTGCGATCCGGCCAACCGTCTGCGGGTAGTGAATGACTCCGTGCAGGAAGCCAAATCC
>NZ_LWFX01001561.1:0-701 GCF_001635175.1 Alcanivorax sp. HI0083
TGGAAGTGGCCGACTACAAGCGACACCCTGGCGACTTCATCCTGTGGAAACCCTCCACCGATGAACAGCCCGGTTGGGACTCCCCCTGGGGCCGTGGTCGCCCGGGCTGGCACATCGAATGTTCCGCCATGATCCACAAGCATCTGGGCGATGTCATCGATATCCACGGTGGTGGGCAGGACCTGATCTTCCCGCACCACGAGAACGAGATCGCCCAGGGCTGCTGCGCCCACGGCACCGATTATGTGCGCTACTGGATGCACAACGGTTACATCAATATCGACGGCGAGAAGATGTCCAAGTCTTTGGGCAACTTCCGACTGGTCCGTGACCTGCTCACCCAGTACCACGGTGAGATCCTGCGCTTTGCGCTGGTCTCCAGCCATTACCGTTCGCCGCTGAACTTCTCTGCCGACGTGCTGGAGAATGCCGAGAAAGGCCTGGATACACTCTACTACGCTCTGCTCGGTCGCGGCGAAACCGTGGCGCCGGAAGCCGGTTACCAACTGCCGGACAACCACCCGGTGCTGGAAGCGCTGAAAGATGATCTGAACACCTCGGAAGCGGTCAGCGCCCTGCATGCCATCGCCGGCGAACTGAACAAGGCCGAGCTGGCGGACAAGCCGAAACTGAAAGCGGAATTACTGGCCGGCGCCGACCTGCTCGGTATTCTCACCGTGGAGCCCACTGCCTGGTTCCAG
>NZ_LWFX01001562.1:0-592 GCF_001635175.1 Alcanivorax sp. HI0083
CCTGTCTCGCGCACTATTAATTATTCATTATTAACTATTAATTGCATCACTCCGTCTCCGCTGGAGGACGGGTGCCGATGACCACGTCCACGGACAGGGGCTGACGGTTGCGGATCACTTCCAGGGTCACCTTGTCATCAGGCTTCATGCCGGCGATGCGGTTCATGGCTTCGTAGCCGTCGGCCATCACGTCGCCGTCGATTCCCACCAGCACGTCGCCGGGCTGGAGGCCGCCTTTATGGGCAGGGCTGTCGACCACCACTTCTGTGACCACGCCTCCGCGTACGTCTTCCATGCCAAAGGTGTCCGCCAGTGACGGAGTCATGTCTTGCACGGTGACGCCCAGGTAGCCACGAATCACCCGGCCATGCTCGATCAGGTCACTCATCACTTCCTTGGCAATGGAGGCGGGGGTGGCGAAGCCGATGCCTTGCCAGCTGCCGTCCGCAGACAGGATGGCGGTGTTGATGCCGATCAGGTGGCCGCGGGTATCAATCAGCGCGCCGCCGGAGTTGCCCCGGTTAATGGCCGCGTCGGTCTGGATAAAGTTCTCAAAGGTGGCGATGCCCAGGTGGCTGCGGCCGGTGGCACT
>NZ_LWFX01001563.1:0-8430 GCF_001635175.1 Alcanivorax sp. HI0083
CCTGCAACGCCTGCACGGCCGTGGGCTCGGCCTGTTCCGTCTTGGAAAGCAGCAGCGCATCGGCGCTATGGATTTGCTCCAGTACTTCCGGATGCTCGGCAATGGCATCGGCACCGGCGCGGGCATCGACCACGGTCAGCACTGACTGGCAGACAAAGCGCTTTTTCAGCCAGGGATCCTGCTCCAGTGGCGCCACCACACCAAAGGGCTCAGCCGCGCCGGTGGTTTCGATCACCACCGTCGTAAATGCGGGAATATCGCCGTTCTTGCGGGCCATAAACAGGTTACGCAACGTGGTGGACAGGGAACCCTGAATCACGCAGCACAGGCAACCGCCGGCCAGCAACGAGACCGACACCCCGGTGCCGGTGAGATGCTGGTCGATACCGATATCGCCCAGCTCGTTGATGATCAGGGCTACATCGCGGCGCTCGCTCAGCCAGCGGTTGAGCAGTGTGGTCTTGCCACTGCCCAGAAAGCCGGTGAGCACCACCACCGGAATCCGTTCTTCCACGGCAATCAGCCCAGCGACCAGGGCAACTGTTCGCCGGCAAAGAACGGCACCACCGGCTCCCCGGCGGCGTCGATTATGGTGGGCACCTCCCACGGCTTGCGTTGCAAGGTCACGGTGTCGGTGTGGCGCGGCAGGCGATAGAAATCGGCACCAAAGTGGCTGGCGAACCCTTCCAGTTTATCCAGCGCATTGTGCTGCTCCAGGAAGGTCGCATACAGCGGCAGTGCCGCCCGCGCGGAGTAACAGCCCGCGCAGCCACAGGCTGCTTCTTTCTTGTTACGGGCGTGCGGTGCGGAATCAGTGCCCAGGAAGAAACGACTGTGGCCGTCAATCACCGCTTTCTGGATGGCGTCCTGATGCTGGCGACGCTTGAGAATCGGCAGGCAATAATTGTGCGGACGCACACCACCCACCAGCAGATCGTTGCGGTTCATCAACAAGTGCTGGGGGGTCACTGTCGCTGCGGTCAGCGCGTTGGCTTCGCGCACAAAGTTGACGCCTTCCGAGGTGGTCACGTGCTCAAACACAATACGCAACGCCGGAAACTGGCTGCGGATCGTGTTCAGGTAACGATCAATGAACACCTTTTCACGGTCGAAGATATCGATCTCCGCATCGGTCACCTCACCGTGTACCAGCAGCGGCACATCGTGCTTTTCCATGGCTTCGTACAGATGGGTAATCTTGCCCGGATCGGTAACGCCACTGGCAGAGTTGGTGGTGGCACCCGCCGGGTAGAGCTTGAAGGCATGCACAAAGTCACTGTTGGCCGCGCGCTCCACTTCCTCCACCGGGGTGCTGTCGGTGAGATACAAAACCATCAACGGCTCAAAACTCACCCCGGTCGGCACCTGCGCCATGATGCGCTCACGATACTCTGCGGCCTGGGCCACCGTGTTCACCGGCGGGTTCAGGTTGGGCATAACGATGGCACGACCGAATACATTGGCCGTGGCCGGCACGGTTTCCGCCAGCAAATCACCGTCGCGGAAGTGCAGATGCCAGTCGTCCGGGCGAGCAATGGTCAGGGTATCGGTCATGGAGTCACCTTCTTTACCGTGGAGATTCGTGGGGCGTTTCGGGGGCGTAGTGTAGCGCAAAGTGTAGCGCAAGTTGGTGTCGAGGCAGAGCACGAGGCACATGAGAACCGCGGTTGCGGGCGACATCGGTCCGGAATCGCAAAATCGCCTGCAGCATGTACACGGCCCACAAACAAAAACGCCCCGCATTGCGGGGCGTTTTCTAATATGGCGGAGAGGGCGGGATTCGAACCCGCGATACAGTTTCCCGTATGGCTCCTTAGCAGGGAGCTGGTTTCAGCCACTCACCCACCTCTCCGGAATGCGGTACTGCTTGTGGTTTGGTGGTGAACGCTCTTAATCGGCGCTGTCACCAAACTCGCCGCGCATCATAACGATTTTGCGAACAAAATACAGCTCAAAAATCAGGCAGACTCGCTATCTGACGATTTTTCGTGCTGAATTCGCTGATAAATTTCTTCACGGTGTACGGCAACTTCTTTCGGTGCGTTCACACCGATACGAACCTGGTTGCCTTTTACACCCAGCACAGTGACGGTCACTTCGTCACCGACCATCAGGGTCTCACCAACTCGACGCGTAAGAATTAACATAATGATCCCTCCTGGGGTCCTTTCATTTCCGTGAGCGCTTTCCGTACCTGAGGCTCGCGGGTTGCCGTCCTTGACGACTCCTTGGTGCAGAGACCATTTACCCACCCCTGGCACGGGGCCGGTAGTATGCCTGAATCAGATTCTCAAGTCTTGCCGTGAGAGGGGCGAGACCAACCGGTCGTCGCCCCATACCTACCTGACGGTATGCCGATCAGCAGAAGTTGAGCTGTGGTTTCAGCGTGGATGTATGGCGCAAGAATTTGTTGTCACAGGGCATTTTCTGAGGAAGCGCCGTATCAGGGAATACGGTCGACTGAAGAAAATGTTCTGTGGCGGCAAAGGCTTGTGCCAGGCACCACGATGAAGCTACGGGCTCAGCTTGAAGGCTGATCCAGCTCGAAGGCAGAGTGCAGCGCACGGACTGCCAGCTCCAGGTACTTCTCGGCAATGACCACGGACACCTTGATCTCGGAGGTGGAAATCATCTCGATGTTCACCCCTTCAGTGGCCAGGGCTTCGAACATCTTGGACGCCACGCCCGCGTGAGAGCGCATGCCCACACCCACCAGGGAGACCTTGGCGATCTTGTCGTCACCGATGATTTCCGGGTTGCCCAGCTCTTCGGAGGCGTTACGCAGGGCTTCCTGGGCACGGGCGAAATCGTTGCGGTGCACGGTGAAGGTGAAGTCGGCAGCGCCGTCCTTACCCACGTTCTGCACGATCATGTCCACTTCGATGTTCTCTGCGCTTACCGGGCCGAGGATCTTGTAGGCAATACCCGGGGTGTCCGGGGCGCCACGCACGATGATCTTGGCTTCATCACGGGTAAAGGCAATTCCGGAGATTACCGGCTTTTCCATATCAACCTCGTCTTCGACGGTAATAAGTGTCCCAGGGCCATCCTGGAAACTGGACAAAACACGCAGCGGCACATTGTATTTGCCGGCGAATTCCACAGAGCGGATCTGCAGGACCTTGGAGCCCTGGCTGGCCATTTCCAGCATTTCCTCGAAAGTAATGCTGTCCAGACGGCGGGCGTTATCCACTACTCGCGGGTCAGTGGTGTAAACACCATCCACATCCGTATAGATCTGGCACTCGTCCGCTTTCAGCGCAGCAGCCAAAGCCACAGCGGTGGTATCAGAGCCACCACGGCCCAGCGTGGTAATGTTGCCGTCACCATCGACGCCCTGGAAACCGGCCACGACCACCACACTGCCACCATCAAGATCGGCGCGAACTTTCTTGTCGTCGATTTCTTCGATGCGGGCTTTGGAGTAGGTGTTGTCCGTACGCAGGGGAATCTGGCTACCTGTATAGGAGCGGGCATTGAGGCCCTGCTTTTGCAGCGCCATGGACAACAGGGCAATAGTGACCTGCTCGCCGGTAGACACCAGCACGTCCATTTCCCGTGGAGAGGGTTTGTCGGTAACGCCGTTGGCCAGCTCGATGAGCCGGTTGGTTTCCCCACTCATGGCGGAAACGACGACGACCACCTGGTCACCCCGTTTATGAAAGCCGGCTACCTTTTCGGCAACGGCCTGGATGCGTTCGACCGTACCTACCGAGGTACCGCCGTATTTCTGCACGATAAGAGCCATAAAGTCGCTTTTTCTGCAAAAAAGAGCGCGCTACTGTACCAGAAACGCGCCGGGATTTCATGTTCAGGTGGTTTGGCGGGCATGATCTACAACCTATTCCGCCCCCAAAGTGGGTTTTTCAAGCCGGAAATAACGGGTATTTCCAACCTGAGTTGCCCTACCCGGCCACCCAGCCCTTTACACTTTCCAGGGCCCCGGGCAATGCAGCAGGATTATTCCCACCCCCCTGGGCCATATCCGGGCGCCCACCGCCACGGCCGTCCACTTGCTCGGCCACGAATTTGAGCAGATCGCCCGCTTTGTATCTGGCGGTCAGGTCCTTGGTGACACCGGCCACCAAGGCCACCTTATCGCCTTCCACTGCGGCCAGCAGAATCACCGCGGAACCCAGCTTGTCTTTCAGCTTGTCCATGGTGACCCGCAAGGTCTTGCTATCGGCACCGTCGATTTGCGTCGCCAATACCTTCACGCCGTTAATATCCTGCACATCACTGGTCAGGTCGCCGCCGGCGCCGCTAGCCAGTTTCTGTTTGAGGCGTTCGATCTCTTTTTCCAGTTCACGGACTTTCTGCGCCTGGCTGCGCACCCGCTCGGCCGCATTGTCCGGTGAGCTCTTCACCGTGGCGGCAATTTCGCTGAGCGCCCGCTCCTGCTGGCGCATCACCGCCAGGGCGTGTTCACCCGTCACCGCTTCGATGCGGCGCACACCGGCAGCCGCAGAGGCTTCCAGGGTAATCCGGAACAGACCGATATCGCCGGTGCGGCTCACGTGGGTTCCGCCACACAACTCCTTGGAGAAGCCGTCGCTGCCCATGCTCAGCACGCGCACCTGATCATCATATTTCTCGCCAAACAGGGCCATGGCACCCGCTTCCCGGGCGGCGTCGATATCCATCAATTCGGTGGTTACTGCGGTGTTGGCCAGAATCTGGCGATTCACCAGAATCTCGATCTGCTCACGCTGGTCTTCGCTGACAGCTTCGCCGTGGGAGAAGTCAAAGCGCAAATAGTCGGCTGCCACCAACGAGCCTTTCTGCTGAACATGCTCACCCAATACTTCACGCAAAGCGGCGTGCATCAGGTGAGTGGCGGAGTGATTGCGCATGATGGCGCGACGACGCTCCACATCCACGTAGGCAGACACTTTGCCACCCACCTTCAGGCTGCCGCTTTCCACCTTGCCCAGATGCACATGGGCCGCCTGACGCTTCCTGGTATCGGACACCGCGAAACGATTATCGCCCTGCACCAGGAAACCGCTGTCGCCCACCTGGCCGCCAGACTCCGCATAAAACGGCGTGCTGGCCAACACCACCATGCCTTCTTCGCCCGCCTGCAGGGCATCAACCGCTTCGCCGTCCTTGAACAGGCCGACGATCTTGTCGTCGTCCGCCAGTTTTTCGTAACCGGAAAACGCGGTCACCACCTCGATATTGAGTCGGTCGCTGTAATCATTGGCAAAGCTGCCGGCACCACGAGCCCGCTCACGCTGGGCTTCCATGGCGTTTTCAAAGCCGTCCATGTCCACCGTCAATTCCCGCTCACGGGCCACATCGGCGGTGAGATCCGGTGGGAAACCATGGGTGTCATAAAGATTGAACAGCACCTCGCCGGGCAGTTCCTTGCCATCCAGCTCGGCTATGGCCGCTTCCAGCACCTTCATGCCGGCGGCCAGGGTGCGGCCAAACTGCTCTTCTTCCGCCAGCAAGGCTTTTTCGATGCGGGCCTGTTCGCGGCCCAGCTCCGGATAGGCTTCACCCATCTGCTCGACCAGCGCGGTCACCAAGGTGGAGAAGAACGGCTTGTCCTGGCCCAGCTTATGACCGTGGCGCAGGGCGCGACGGATGATGCGGCGCAGCACATAGCCACGGCCTTCATTGGACGGTATCACCCCGTCACAGATCAGGAAGCTGGCGGAACGGATATGGTCGGCAATCACCCGCAGGGACTTTTCTTCCAAATCGGTGCAGCCGGTAGCCGTGGCCGCCGCTTTCAGCAGCGCCTGGAACAGGTCAATTTCGTAGTTAGAATGTACGCCCTGCAAGACTGCAGCAATACGCTCCAGGCCCATGCCGGTATCCACACTGGGCTTGGGCAACGGCAGTAACTCACCATCCGGCTGGCGGTCGTATTGCATGAACACCAGGTTCCATATCTCGATATAGCGATCCAGATCATCATTCTCGGAACCGGGAGGACCACCGGGCACATCGGCCCCATGGTCGTAGAAAATCTCGGAACAGGGACCGCACGGGCCGGTATCGCCCATCTGCCAGAAGTTGTCCTCGTCCAGGCGCGAGAAGCGTTCAGCGCTGACGCCCATTTCCTTGAGCCAGATATCCGCCGCTTCATCATCGGACACATGCACGGTGATCCACAGGCGCTCTTCAGGCAGCCCCAAGGTGCCCGTCAGGAATTCCCAGGCGAACTTGATGGCTTCGCGCTTGAAATAGTCGCCGAAGCTGAAATTACCCAGCATCTCGAAGAAGGTGTGATGCCGCGCCGTGTAGCCCACGTTCTCCAGATCGTTATGCTTACCCCCGGCACGCACGCAGCGCTGGGAACTGGTAGCACGGGTGTAGTCCCGGGACTCACGGCCCAGAAATACATCCTTGAACTGATTCATACCCGCGTTGGTAAACAACAGGGTCGGGTCATTGTGGGGCACCAGCGAGGAGGACGGCACCTTGGTGTGTCCCTGGCTGGCGAAGTAATCCAGAAAGGCCTGGCGTAGTTCAGCACTCTTCATAGGAGAAACAATCATTGGCTGGCTGTCAGAGAGGGCCGAGTATAGCGCCCTCAAGGCCCGGTTGCGATGGTTCAGTAAGCTGCAAGCGACTAGCTTCAAGCGTCGAGAAAAACCCGAAACCAGAAGTCAGCCCCTCTTTAATCTAATAGCTGGAAACTAGTCGCTAGCGGCTCATAGCTTGGTTCTAGCCCTTGATCGCCGCCGCCAGACATACCGCCAGCACCATCACCAGCAGAATGCGCTTGAGCACACGGGGGGAAACCTTGTGCGCGAACCCCACACCCAGCCGCACGCCCAGCAGGCTACCCAGCGCAACGACCAGCCCCGGCAACCAGGCGACTTGCCCCCTGGACACAAAAATCGCCAGTGCCAACACGGTGAAACTGCCGGTGATCGCCAATTTCAGGGCATTGCTGCGCAGCAAATCGTAATGCAGCTGCCCCGCCAGCACCGCCAGCAGCACAAAACCCACCCCGGCCTGCACAAAACCTCCATACACCCCGGCCAGAAAAAGGCCGAGCCACCCGGGCAGGCTCGCGTTCGGGGACAGCGGGATCGCATCCGGCCCCGGCGACATTTGCGCCGGACGCAGTACCATCAGCACAGCCACCACCACCAGGGTCGTCAGCAGAACCGGTTTGAGGATGGTTTCCGGAAGAAACGCCGCCGCCACGGCGCCCACCAGGGTGCCCAGCAGGCTCGGCACCAGAATCGCCGGCAAGGCGGCAAAGGGCATAGTTCCCCGTTTGTTGAACTGGCGAACCGCTTCCGCGCTCTGAATCAGCACCGCCACCCGCATGGTGCCATTGGCCAGCGCAGCGCCCATGCCGGTGAGCATCAGCAACGGCAGGATCAGCAGACCACCGCCCCCGGCCAGAGTATTGATAAACCCCGCCAGTACACCGGCGCCCAGCAACGCGGCCGCTAGCCAGGGGTCTGAAAGATATTCCATGGGGTTTCCAATCCGGGGGCACAGAGCACAAGGATACCCTCACCCACCCGTCAGCAAAACGCGTTGAGGGCACTCACTTGTATAAGCGCACCGTAGCCCCGTCGCTGGCGCCGCGATTCATGCCTGGATCAAGAACACTCGCAGCACAGAAAGCAACGTTCACAGAGCCCTCCCCGCTCTTCACCGGTGAGCTCTACCCCTATGGGGTGAACGTGGTGAACAACCTTTCCGGGTTTGGGGCATCGCGCCGCCAGCAACGCTCCTGCAGCAAGACATCTGCGCAGTGGCCGAGATTCGGTTCACTCCGCGTTTTACCTAATAGACAGGCGGAACAAGCAGCGATCAGTCCAAATCGTCTTCCGAGACGTCCAAGGCTGCAAAACTTTGTTCAGCATCAAACCCCCTGCTTTGCAAAAAACGCAGCTGTTTGGCCTTTTCTTTCTGATCCTGGGGGTACTGCCGAAAGCGTCGGGCGCGAACCTCTCGGGCCAGGGCAAACCAGTCTACCTCAGCATTCTCCAGCGCCTCGGCGATCCAGTCGTTATCCACGCCTTTGAGCTGAAGTTCCTGGCGAATGCGCAAGGCACCCTGCCCGCGTTCAATGCGGGCACGCACAAAAAAACCGGCAAAGCGCCGGTCATCAATAAAGCCGTGTTCTTCGCACCAGGCCAGCACGGCCGTCAGCGCCGGCTGGTCACCCAGCCGCTGTTGCAGCTTGGTGACCAGTTCGCGACGAGCG
Source organism: Alcanivorax sp. HI0083 (assembly GCF_001635175.1). Taxonomy (NCBI): domain Bacteria; kingdom Pseudomonadati; phylum Pseudomonadota; class Gammaproteobacteria; order Oceanospirillales; family Alcanivoracaceae; genus Alcanivorax; species Alcanivorax sp. HI0083. The sequence continues at coordinate 8,189 of NZ_LWFX01001563.1, forward strand.
TGATCGCGCCGGGCCAGCAGGGCAACAGCCCGCTGGCGCAGCTCGGCCTCCGTCAGCGGTTCACTCATCGTCAGCCGCAGCGTCCTCTTCCACTGGCGCTTCCGAGGTGGGGTCCGGCAGCAAGCGGGCGCGGATTTCCGTCTCGATTTCTTCGGCAATGGCCGGGTTCTCACGCAGATACTCACAAGCGTTCTGTTTGCCCTGGCCGATCTTGTCGCCCTTGTAGGCGTACCAGGCACCAG
>NZ_LWFX01001564.1:0-830 GCF_001635175.1 Alcanivorax sp. HI0083
GGTGTACTGGTTGATGAAGGTTTCTCTACCCTCGAAGAAGTGGCCTATGTGCCTGAGGAAGAGATGCTGGCAATTGATGGTTTTGATGAAGAGATCGTGGAGCTGTTGCGCCAGCGCGCCAAAGACGCGCTGTTGACCAAGGCCCTGGTGTCTGAAGAGAAGTTTGAACAGGCCGAGCCTGCGGAAGACCTTCTGAACATGGAAGGTATGGACCGTGAGTTGGCCGTTGAATTGGCTTCCCGTGGCATTGTCACGATGGAAGACCTCGCCGAACAGGCGGTGGATGACCTGCTGGAAATTGAAGGCCTGAGCGAAGAACGTGCAGCCGAGTTGATCATGACTGCACGGGCTCCCTGGTTTGAAGGCGAAGACGAAGCCGGGGCATAACCGCCCCTTTTCAGGCTGATCAAGCAGGCACCATCAGAGACGGACAGGAGAGTGTTGCTGACATGGCAGAAACGACCGTAAAGAAACTGGCCGACATCGTAGGGACGCCCGTCGAGAAGCTGCTCACGCAGATGAAAGACGCAGGGTTGCCCCATGGCGATGCCAGCGAAGTGGTCTCCGATGAACAGAAGCAGCAGCTACTGGCGCATCTGCGCAAGTCTCATGGTGCCCAGGACGAAAGCAGTGGAAAGAAAATTACGCTGAAGCGTAAATCCACCAGCACCATCAAGACCACCGGCGCTGCCGGCAAGTCCAAGACCGTGAACGTGGAGGTGCGCAAGAAACGCACCTACGTGAAACGTGATGTACTGGAAGCGGAAGAGCGTGAAGAAGCAGAACGCCTGGCGGCTGAAGAAGCTGCACGTGCTGCGGAAGAAGGGAAA
>NZ_LWFX01001565.1:0-678 GCF_001635175.1 Alcanivorax sp. HI0083
ACCTGCTGCTGTCCCAGCAACGGGCCCAGGCGGTATCCAACAAGCTGTCTGGCTTCGGGGTTGAACAGGTTCGTCTGGACACCGTGGGCTTTGGTGAAACCCAACCCATTGCCAGCAACAACACGGCCAGCGGACGGGAACAGAACCGTCGCGTGGAACTGACACTGCTGCCTTACACCAAGTAAGCACCGTAGTGATTCCCGCATGGCGGCGGGCCAGGCTCGCCGCCATTGTTTTACGTCCTCCCCTCTATTTTCAGCACCTGTGCTTTTTCCAATACAACCGCAATATTTCGAATGTGCGTTTGTCGTCCCTCCTCCATGCTCCCCGTCAGCTTCATTTCCCTTCATACTTCCTTTCAGAACTACGGGACAGGACCCATGCGAACAGGCCAACGCACAACCATGAATGCAGACCAGCAACGGCAACGCGCCATCAATGAACATCGGTGCATTCCTGGTGATCCCTTTGTGTATGGGGTCGTCACAACCGGTATTTTCTGCCTGCCCACGTGCCCATCGCGCCGCCCACGCACTGAAAACATTCGCCTTTTCGATAACGACAAGGCCGCCTTGCAAGACGGTTATCGCCCTTGCCGTCGCTGTCATCCGCTGGGGAACGCCCCGTCGCCCGCCACGACCACGGTGATTGCCCTGTGCCGCGCCATCGACATGGCGG
>NZ_LWFX01001566.1:0-702 GCF_001635175.1 Alcanivorax sp. HI0083
CTGGCAAAGGCACCGTTCTTTTCCCGGAAGGTAACGATGTTGCCGGCGATGGTGCTGTTAAGCCCGGCAATGCGGGCCAGCAGCGGGGCGCTGGCAGTATTCACGTCTACACCCACGGAGTTCACACAGTCTTCCACCACGGTATCCAGCGAGCGGGACAGTTTTACCTGGCTCACGTCGTGCTGGTACTGGCCCACGCCGATGGCTTTCGGATCGATTTTCACCAGTTCGGCCAGCGGGTCCTGCAGGCGGCGGGCAATGGAAACGGCGCCACGGAAGGACACGTCCAGTTCCGGGAATTCCCGGGCGGCCAGCTCCGAGGCGGAGTACACGGATGCGCCGGCTTCGGAAACGATGATTTTCTGGATCGGCTGGTCTTTCAGCAGCTTGACCACTTCGCCGGCCAGCTTGTCGGTTTCCCGGCTGGCGGTGCCGTTACCGATGGCGATCAATTCCACGCCGTGCTGTTTGCTCAGGGCCGCCAGTTTGCTGAGGGACTGGTCCCACTGGTTTTTTGGCTGGTGCGGAAACACGGTGGTGTGTTCCAGCAGCTTGCCGGTGGCATCCACGACCACCACCTTCACCCCGGTGCGCAGACCGGGATCCAGACCCATGGTGCACTTGGGGCCGGCGGGGGAAGCCATCAGCAGGCTTTTCAGGTTACGGGCGAACACCTGAATGGCTTCCTCTTCGCCCATTTCC
>NZ_LWFX01001567.1:0-891 GCF_001635175.1 Alcanivorax sp. HI0083
GGGCTGGCTGCTGTTCAACCGCCAGCAAACCATTGGCAAGACGATTCTCAATATGCGCATCGTCGGCATGGAGCAGGACAACGTGCCCGCAGGCAAGCTCTACGGCCTGCGCTACCTTGTTTTTCACGTGCTCGCCCAGCTGCCCGGCGTCAATCTGATCATGATTGTCGACCCGCTGCTGATTTTCCGGTCTGACCGCCGCTGCCTGCACGACCACCTTGCCGGCACCCGGGTCATCCAGACCCAGAGCACCACCGCTTAACCCCGATTTCGCCTGTTCCGGAGGAGCACCATGCTGACACACCTGAGCGTTCGTCATTTTGCCACCGTTGACCAGCTGGAGCTGGAGCCCGAAAACGGGCTCACCGTCATCAGCGGCGAAACCGGGGCAGGCAAATCCGTCATCATCGACGCCCTTGGGCTCACCCTCGGGGATCGCGCCGATTCATCCATCGTGCGCCACGGGCACGACCGCGCCGAGGTGCTGGCCACCTTTGATGTGAGCAACAACCTGGCCGCCCGCCAATGGCTGGCCGAACGGGAACTGGATGATGAAGAGCAGTGCCTGCTGCGCCGCACCGTGCGCGCCGACGGCCGCTCCCGGGCCTATGTGAACGGCACCCCCACGCCGCTGGCGGAAGTCCGCGAGCTGGGCGAACGCCTGATCAGCATCCACAGCCAGCACGAACATCAGGCGCTGCTGAAAAAAGACGCCCACCGCCAGCTACTGGACAACTTTGCCGACGCCCGCGACCTGGCCAACAGCGTGCGCGAGCACTGGCGCCACTGGCAGAAGGCCCGCCGCGCCCACGACGAGGCCCTAAACCAGGCCCGCGAACAGAACGAGAAAGAAGAGCTGCTGCGTTTCCAGCTGGAAGAGCTGGACGCCCT
>NZ_LWFX01001568.1:0-717 GCF_001635175.1 Alcanivorax sp. HI0083
CCATCATGGATATCTACCCCATGGGCGCCGAGCAGCCATTCCGTATCGAACTGTTCGATGATGAANTCGAATCCCTTCGCCTGTTTGAAGCGGAAAGCCAGCGCTCCACCGGCAAAGTGGACGACATCACCTTGCTGCCTGCGGCGGAATTCCCCCTCAGTGCCGAAGGCATCGCCCGCTTCCGCAGCAACTTCCGAGATGTTTTCGATGTGGATACCCGTCACGTTCCCCTCTATCAAGACGTGACGGACGGCCTGGCAGCCCCCGGCCTGGAATATTATCTGCCGCTGTTTTTCGAACAGATGGCCACCCTGTTCGATTACCTGCCCGACGATGTGCGGCTGATAGAACTGGCCGACTGCCAAAACGCCATCGAACACTTCTGGCAGGATGTGGAACAACGCCACGAATCCCGCCGCCACGATATTCACCGCCCGATTCTGGCTCCCTGGCAACTGTTCCTGCGCCCGGACGAACTGAACGCGGCCCTGAAACAGCACCCGCGCGCGCGTCAGGCCCATAGCGAGGCGCCGGGCACGGACCAGGCCATTCACTTTGATGTGGCGCCCATGCCCGCACTCACCGCCGATGTGCGCGCCAATAATCCGCTTGCCCTGCTGCATACCTTCTCCGACGCGCACCCGGAAACCCATATCCTGATCTGCGCGGAAACCGCCGGGCGACGGGAAGCGCTGCTGGAGCTGATGCAGAAAATTC
>NZ_LWFX01001569.1:0-1032 GCF_001635175.1 Alcanivorax sp. HI0083
GTGGGAATGATCAGGCTGAAAAAGCCCTTGTGCTTGAGGAAATCCCAGACCTCTTCGGGCAGGTCTCGCAGTTCGTGGAAGATCTGCCACTCATCAAGCATGTCGCACAATTGCACCACTTCGTTGTCGATGAAGGACTGCTCGTCATCGGTGAGCGTGGTGAACTGAATGTGAGCGAATTTCTCCCAATCCGGTCGACCGGAGAACAGGTCGGCTTCGAACCAGGTGGTGCCCGCCTCGATGGCTTCACGCTCGGTATCGCCTATGGCTGGCATGACCTTGCCCAGCGCGTTGTAGACCGGTTTGGTGATGAATTTCTGGCGCAGGTCCACGTGGTTGAGCACGGTAACGCCGGCGGCGAGCAGAATCAGGGAAATGGGATGGAACAGCCAGGAAGCGAGGAAGCCGCAGAGCAGCCACACAATAACGAAAACGGCACTGCCAATGCCTCGGCTGATTTGCTGATAGAAGAGGGTCATCAGCGTGGCAATTAACAACACAATAGCCAATAGGCTAAGCATGGTGATCTCCTTTGCCTGGGTGGAATACCTTCCAGCATACGGGCGTTACCATGGAGAGCGCGTGAAACTGCCGCCAGGAACTTCAAACCGTACACCGGACTTCAGTCTAACGCGCAGATGGCACAAGTTGCACAGGATTTAACCGGATTTAATCTGGATGATGCCTTACACTTGGCGCCACTTTTAATGCGTTTTCAGGAGCATAGCGTTGCAGCCGAACAGCCCTATCATTGAAGCCACAGAGCAGAATATTCAGCAAATCCTTGAACAATCCCAACAGATCCCGGTGATCGTGGATTTCTGGGCCAGCTGGTGCCAGCCCTGTCAGCAGATGGCGCCGATACTGGAGCGGCTGGTCAATGAATACCAGGGCAAGGTGCTGCTGGCGAAGGTGAATGCAGATGAACAGCAAATGCTGGCCAGCCAGTTTGGTGTGCGCAGTCTGCCCAGCCTGAAACTGGTGTATCAGGGGCAGCTGGTCAGCGAGCTGGATGGGGCACAGACCGAAGGC
>NZ_LWFX01001570.1:0-682 GCF_001635175.1 Alcanivorax sp. HI0083
GGCTTTTTTTCCCAGGTTTGGGCAATATTCGTAACCCGNGAATGTTGAAGGCGCTGCGAGCGTATCTTGCAGCGAAAGGCGTTAGCTTTGTGCGAGAGCATATTCGCCGTGTTGAACTTTTGTCCTCAGGTGCGATACTTCATGGCGAAGTCGGGCAATACAGTTCGGATACGATCGTGGTCGCTGCGGGCTATAATGCTGCTGCACTGTTGGCTGAAACTGGCCTAAGTATGCCTCTTTTTCCTGCCAAAGGAGAAATGCTGTTGTTCCAGGTGGCGCCAGGAGATGTCCCTTCGGTAATATTGACGGAAGCAGGTTATCTGATTCCAAGAGCGGATGGTGCAGTTTTGGTCGGCTCCACCCTGCGCAAGGGGGATGCCAGTCATTACCCCACTGTTCAGGGGCGTCATCAGTTGATCTCCCTTGCCGCCAGTCTTTCCCCTGTGTTGGCTGAGAAAAAGCCCTCTTACCATTGGTCTGGCGTCCGCCCGGGTTGTGAGCGGGATTATCCTTATCTGGGTTTGCTGCCGGGAGCGACGGGGGTTTACGTGGCTGCAGGGCATTATCGGAACGGCCTGGTTTCTGCGCCAGGCAGTGCCGAATTGCTGGCGCAGCTTATTTGTGGTGAGTCTCCCTTTACTGACCCCGAGCCTTATTCGTTGTCTTCTGCCTCGCCGTCATC
>NZ_LWFX01001571.1:0-887 GCF_001635175.1 Alcanivorax sp. HI0083
GCCGGGAGCTGCCGTTACCGCAGGGTGCGGAATCTGTGCTGACATTGCGAGCGGAGATCAGTCTGTGGAATCCGTTGTTGCTCAACTGGCTATCGGCGCTGCGAGAGGTGTTGCCGGATGTGGCGCTGCGTACTGAAGTCGGTGAGCCTCGCTCCTTGCACGAGCGGCTGGAGCAGGGTGTGTTGGATGCGGTTCTGGTTCCCCAACCGGACTACTGGCCCGGCATGCAGGTGGAGCAGTTGCTGGAAGAAAAACTGATTCTGGCACGCNCCCCGCACACGGCGGAACCNTACGTGTATGTGGATTGGGGGGCGCACTTTCGTCAACAGCACGATGTGGCGCTGCCGGAAAAGGCCCGTGCCACGTTAACCATGGATTTAGGACCGTTGGCGATTCAGTACCTGGTGACCAATGGGGGCAGCGGTTATTTCCGTACCCGTGTTGCCCAGCCGTATCTGGAAAGCGGGGCACTGGTTCGTGAAATTGATGCGCCGGAGTTCAGTTATCCGGTGTTTCTGGTCTATTCCCGAGCCAGGAAAAGCGCGCAACTGGAAAGAGCGTTCTCTGTGTTGCAGACCACATTGGCCCGCCAGGCGGAGTGGTAACAGAGACGTTGCTGGCGTTATGATTCGCGCCCGTTTTCGCTGCCGGAGCGCTCCTATGCCGTCTTCTTCCCGCACCCAGCAGGGCGTGCCTGTTTCTCCCTCTCTGTCTTCGCAGACGCCGGATACCTTGCCGGTGAATACCGCTGCCTCCCGGCGCCGGCTGGTCTGGATTTGTGTGCTGGCGATTGGTTTGGGGGCACTGGCGGCCCCGGTAGCCAAGGGGCTGATTGACCTGATTCACCTGGTCACCAACCTGTTTTTCTATGGCCGAATTTCGCTTGC
>NZ_LWFX01001572.1:0-258 GCF_001635175.1 Alcanivorax sp. HI0083
GGGCAGCGGTTATTTCCGTACCCGTGTTGCCCAGCCGTATCTGGAAAGCGGGGCACTGGTTCGTGAAATTGATGCGCCGGAGTTCAGTTATCCGGTGTTTCTGGTCTATTCCCGAGCCAGGAAAAGCGCGCAACTGGAAAGAGCGTTCTCTGTGTTGCAGACCACATTGGCCCGCCAGGCGGAGTGGTAACAGAGACGTTGCTGGCGTTATGATTCGCGCCCGTTTTCGCTGCCGGAGCGCTCCTATGCCGTCTTCTT
>NZ_LWFX01001573.1:0-1214 GCF_001635175.1 Alcanivorax sp. HI0083
TGGGCGGCGCTGGCTTCCCCACCAGCATCAAGGTGAACCTGGGCGACCATCAGCGCGTGGAGCAGCTGCTGATCAATGCGGTGGAATGCGAGCCCTACATCACCGCCGATGATCGCCTGATGCGTGAGCGTGCCGAGCAAATCGTCACCGGCATTCATATTCTCCAGTACCTGCTCAACCCCCGCCGCACCCTGATCGGTATCGAAGACAACAAGCCCGAGGCCATTTCCGCGATCAAACGGGCCTGCAAAGGCTCCGATATCGAAGTGCGTGTGGTGCCCACCAAATACCCCTCCGGCGGCGAGAAACAGCTGATCCAGTTGCTCACCGGCAAGGAAGTGGCCAGCGGCCAGCTGCCCGCCCAGGTGGGCGTGGTCTGCCAGAACGTGGGCACCGCCTATGCCATCAAGCGGGCCGTATGCGATGGCGAACCGCTGGTCTCGCGGGTCACCACCCTCACCGGCGACGGCGTCAGCCAGCCCGGTAACTACGAGGTGCTGCTGGGCACTCCGGTGCGCGACTTGCTGGCCCACGGCAACCTGGCGGGCCTGGACATCGGCCGACTGGTCATGGGTGGACCGATGATGGGCTTCACCCTGCACAACCCGGGCGTGCCCGTGGTGAAAACCACCAACTGCATCATCGCCGCCAGCCCGGAAGAGCTGCCGGAACCGCCGCCGGAACAGCCCTGCATCCGCTGCGGTTCCTGCGCGGAAGTGTGCCCGGCCAACCTGCTGCCCCAGCAACTGTACTGGCACGCCAAGAACGACGATCTGGAAAAAGCCCAGCACCACAACCTGATGGATTGCATCGAATGCGGTGCCTGTGCGTACGTGTGCCCCAGCCATATTCCGCTGGTGCAGTATTACCGCTACGCCAAGGGCGAAGTACGCCAGCAGGCGGCGGACCAGGTAAAAGCCGACAAGGCCCGCCAGCGCTTCGAAGCGCGGCAGGCACGCATTGAACAGGAACAGGCGGAAAAAGAAGCCCGCCGACAGGCGCGCCTGGAAGCCAACCGCAAGAAGAAGGAAGCCGGCCCGGCCGCCGCCAGTACTGTTGATGTGGCCGCGCTGAAGCAAGCCTCACTGGACGCCTCCAAAGCCTACAAAGCTGCGGTGAAAGCGGCCAAGATCGCCGAGGCGGAAGGCGCCGATAATCTGGCTGAACTGAAAGCCGAGGCGGACCAACTTAAAGCCGTGGCCTTAAGTTGGTCC
>NZ_LWFX01001574.1:0-11047 GCF_001635175.1 Alcanivorax sp. HI0083
ACTCATGCTGATTGGATTTACCCGGGTCCGCATCCACTGCAGTGAGGTATTTCCAGGCAATCCCCTCAAAATACTGGCCTAGTTTTTCCATCCCGCCATTTTCCCCTTTTCTTCGAGCAATCTCATTTGCCCTTTGTCTGGCTGCTTTATCTTGTATTTTTTCTTTTTGCCTTTGACATTCGCATCAAGGATTCTTGAGTGCATTTCTCTGGCTACCGCCTCAAAGACCGGTACCGCTACTGAGTTACCAAACTGTTTGTAAGCTTGGGTATCTGAAACGGGAATGCGAAAATCGGATTCTCCCGGCTTGTCAAAGCCCATCAGCCGCGCACACTCTCTGGGAGTAAGTCTGCGAGGGTTTTTGTTCTGTCCTCTGGACAGCAGGATCTCAGAACCGTCTTTGTAATATCTGGCAGAAAGAGTTCTGGTCGGCCTCTTCTGCTTGCTCTCTACGAGCCCGAAACCAAACCCGTTGCCTGCAGCCTGATGCTTCTTCGCATAGTTTTGCAAATAAGCCCAGAGCTTGTCTGTCAGGATATATTTATCCGGGACCTTCTTGTCCACGATGTCTGCCAGTAGCGGCGCCTCCTCGGGAACATCAAGATCAGCCAGACTAAAGCCTTCTGAAATATTGAGATCCTTTCTGAACCCTACGATCACAATCCTCTCACGGTGCTGAGGAAGGAAATCAGCAGCATCAATCACCCTAGGGTCAGGCACATCGTAGCCCGCGTCATCCAGAGCCTTCAGGATCGTCTTGTAGGTATCACCCTTGTTATGGCTCTTCAGGTTTTTGACATTCTCTAGAAGAAACGCAGCAGGCTTCTTCGCCTGTAGGATCTTGCAGATATCAAAGAAAAGGGTGCCCTGAATTTTGCAGTCAAAGCCATGCGACCGGCCCAACGCATTTTTCTTTGAGACGCCCGCAATAGAGAAAGGCTGGCAAGGAAAGCCCGCCAGCAGCACTTCATGATCAGGAATAGACTGGTCAATATGCGGGATAAGGTATTTTTCGCTGACTCCTTCAGCCTCGGTGATCAGCCGGATATCAGTGTTCAGAACATGGTCATGGTCGTCGAAGTGGTTTGCCTGGTAAGTGCGCCTTGCCATGTCATTCCACTCGCTGGTGAAGACGCATCGACCACCGACATCCTCAAATGCCTGGCGAATACCTCCAATCCCGGCAAACAAGTCGATGAAGCGGAACTGCTCATTGCCCACGAACTGGGTTTCAAGACGACCGGTCGGAAGCAATTCAGAGATAAGAGCATTTCTTTCCAGACTCCTGAGGTTGTGCTCCATCCCCTTCTTCAACCAGCGATTGACCGTTACCCGGTCAACTTCCAAAACATCAGCCACTACCTGCTGACCCCATATTTCTACTGTTTTTTCAATCAGTTGGCGATCATCAAGGTTATCGTACAGGGTGGTATCCATGGCTTCCTCTGGGTCAATTATGTTGCAAACGCTACAGCATAGCCCCAGATAATAACACACACTGACCACATGAACAGTACAGGGATGTTACCCCATCATCATCAACCATGTCTTGTATGACGCTCGCTACCATCTCTGCTCCGCCTGTCTGTCCAACCGCCTGAAAGACAACACTATCTTTACGCCGCCCCACCCCAGCCCTAAGCTGAAACCACCATCACAAACGGATAACAATAATGAAGCTCGCCACCCTCACGCCTCCCCTGGAAGCCCTGCACGCTTCCTCTAACGACATTCTACTGGTCTCCCTGATCAGCAGCGACGGGATGCCGGTAGTGCACTTTGGTGAAGGGCTGGATTTTGACGAGCAGAGCGCGTTGTTCTTTGAGATGAAGAAAGCCTGTGACCGGGTGCTTGAGGGCCTGAAACTGGGGGATAGCGAGGAGGCTTTCATCCGTTGCCGGGAAGGCTGCATCAGCATTTGGCCGGTGAACGATATGGTGTTTGCCTGCCTGGCCAAGCCAACCACTAACTCCCAGCGCATGCAGATGCTGGTGTGGAAAACGGTTTCCCGGTTGAGGGGACTGGTTTAGTCGACGGTATCTTCACGACCAGTTCTCATTTTCCCTTCTTGCCTTTAAAAGCGGCGCTTACAGGCCGCTGAACCCCTTTCAAAACAACAAAAAACTACACCCTGCCCATGGAGAGATACACGGCGTTTCCCTAGCGTTCTGACACTAACGTACTGGAGGGAACGCAATGCCACGATCGACATTCAAGGCCGCCGTGTTGGCCGCCGTTCTGGGGGGCAGCGTGCTGTCACCCGCCTGGGCCGCCGACGATAACAATACCCCCGCCATGGGGGAGATCATCCAAAACCAATACATTGTGACCCTGGCACCGAATATCACCGAGCAACTGGGCCTCACCAGCCTGACCACAGCTATTCAAACGCTGCTGGCCGGTATTGGTGGGGGCGAGGTGCTTTATACCTATGACCATGCCTTGCTGGGCATGACCGTAAGATTGACCAACCTGCAGGCAAACTTGCTTGGTATTCTGCCCGGTGTCATCTCGGTTGAGCCGGACCGCATGGTGACCACCGTAGCCGTGCAGAGTAACGCCACCTGGGGCCTGGACCGGGTCGATCAACCGGCCCTGCCGCTGGATAGCAGTTTTCAGTATCCAGACAACGGCGGGCGTGATGTGAACATCTATGTGGTGGATACCGGCGTGCGCACCACACATCAGGAATTTACCGGCCGAGTACTGCCCGGTCGCAATTTCGTGAGCTCCGGGGGTTTCCTGTTTGGTGGCAGTGTTAACCCTGACGACTTTGAAGACTGCAACGGCCACGGCACCCATGTAGCAGGCACCGCTGCCGGCAGCACTTATGGTGTGGCGAAACAGGCCAACGTGGTGCCGGTACGTGTACTGAACTGCTACGGCAGCGGCAGCACCTCTGCGGTTATCGCCGGTATCGACTGGGTGGCCGGTAATCACCAGAAGCCCGCCGTGGCCAACCTGTCGCTGGGCGGCTTTACCTCCACCGCACTGGATACCGCCGTCGCCAACGCCGTCGATGCTGGCGTGACCATGGTGGTGGCGGCAGGTAACGATAACGCCAATGCCTGTAATGGCTCGCCTAACCGGGTGCCCGAAGCCTTGACGGTCGGTGCGACTACCCGCCAGGACCAACGTTCCTCCTTTTCCAACTTCGGCGCCTGCGTGGATCTGTTCGCACCGGGTAGCGACATCACCTCGGCCTGGTATCAGTCAGATACCCAGACCGCCAGCCTGAATGGCACCTCCATGGCCGCGCCGCATGCCGCCGGTGCGGCTGCCTTGTATCTGGGTGCCAACCCCAGTGCCACTCCCGGTGCTGTGAATGTGGCACTGGTGGACGACACCGTCACCGGCGCCATCAGCAATGCGGGCAACCAGTCGCCCAACCGTTTACTGCAGATCACTCAGCAGGACGGCTCCGGGATTGACCGCCTGCCGACCGCAGCCTTCACCGCGGATTGCGCGGGCACGGTTTGTGAGCTGGATGCCAGCGGCTCCAGCGATGATGTGGCCGTAGCGGCCTGGGACTGGACCCTGGGGGACGGCAATGTGGCCAGTGGCGAACAGATCACTCACGACTACGGAGTGGATGGCGAATTCACCGTGACCCTGACGGTCACCGACACCGCCAACCAGACCGGCAGCACCGACCAGACCGTAAGCGTGGGAACAGAAACCTCCCCCTGCCCGGACTGCACCCGCTATGAAGGCCAGCTGAACAACGGTGGCTCTGCGATCCTGCCGTCCAACGGTTTCAACTTTTCCGGCGGGCAGATTGACGCCTGGCTGTATAGCCCGGCGGGCGCCAGCTTCACCGTGACCCTGCAAGCACAAAGCTGCTTCCTGTTCTTCTGCGGCTGGAACAACGTGACCACCGCCAGCCCACAAGGTGGTGTAGCCGAGATCCATACCAATGTGAACAGCGGGTACTACCGCTGGCAGGTACAGGCCCAGAGCGGTGCCGGTGCCTATACGCTACTCACCAATCCGTAAGTTTTTCTGCCTACGGTTTCGCCGGCGTCAACCTCCTGGTGCGCCGGCTTTTTTGTACCTGATAAAGAGGAGCATCATGCTTCACGCTGCAAGCAACACGGCGAAAACAGCCCGTGATCACCTTAACTCATAACGCATCCGGGTCCGCCAACAACGATTCCGCCCGCGCCAGAATGGCATCCACCTTCGCCGTATCCATCCGATTCAGATTCCCGTAGATCATTTTCATGCGATGATTGCCGGCAAACTGTTTGCGATGGCGATGAATAAAGTGCCAGTAAAGGCTGTTGAACGGGCAGCTTTCGGATTCGCTGGCAGTCTTTACGTTGTACTGGCAGTGCTTGCAATAATCCGACATGCGATTGATGTAACTGCCTGACGCGGCATAGGGCTTGCTGCCCAGGTAGCCGCCATCGGCATGCATGACCATGCCCAGCGTATTGGGTAATTCCACCCAATCGAAGGCATCGGCATAGACTTCCAGATACCACTGACAGATGGCCTCCGGCAGTACTCCCAGCAGCAGGGCAAAGTTGCCGGTGACCATCAAACGCTGGATATGATGGGCGTAGGCATGGTCGATGGTATTGCGGAAACACTCGGCCATGCAGTGCATTTTGGTCTCGCCGGTCCAGTAGTACGCCGGCAGAGGCCGGTCGTTGCCAAGCCGGTTTTCCGCGGCGTAGTCCGGCATCAGCAACCAGTAAATGCCGCGTACGTATTCCCGCCAGCCGATGATCTGACGGATAAAACCTTCCACGGCATTGAGCGGTGCGTCACCGGAAAAGTACGCCTGCTCGGCGGCCTGACACACCGCCATGGGATCAAGCAGACCGAGATTGATGTAGGGCGACAGCAGGCTGTGAAACAGGGTGTCTTCGCCGGTGTTCCCTTTACCAGTAAGCATGGCATCCTGATAATCACCAAAGTGTGGCAGGCGATGCTCAATAAAATGATCCAGCGCCTGTTGTGCCTGCGCAGAGGTAGTTCCCCACTGAAACTGCTCCAGAGTGCCGATGTGATCGGCAAACTCTTCTTTCACCAGGGCGAGCACGTCCTCATCAATATCATCGCGCTCGAAGGTTAGCGCGGGCGGCAAAGGGGTTTTGCCCTTGTAGGGCTGGCGATTGTTACTGTCAAAATTCCATTGGCCACCTACCGGCTCATCGCCTTCCATTAGCAACCCGGTATGACGGCGCATTTCCCGGTAGAAAAATTCCATGCGCAACTGTTTCTTGCCTGATGCCCATTTCTGAAAGAAGTCCGGGGAGCACAGAAATCGACTGTCATCGAGACAGCGGATCGATACACCACTGCGCGCCTGCCAGTCCTGGTTGATGGCATGCTGAAGTCGATATTCGCCACATTGCGTCACGACAATTTCTTCGGCATCGCGATAGCGCCCGGCAATCAGCGAGGCAAAGTCACTGAAGTCATGCTCGCCATAGCGATAATAATCCACGCGCCAGCCCGCCTGCTCCAGATCGTGGGCAAAGTGCCGCATGGCACTGAAGATCAGGACAATCTTCTGCTGGTGATGTTTTACATAAGTGGCTTCGTCACGCAGTTCGGCCATCACCAGTCTGTCCTGGTCTGGGTCTAATGCTCCCAGCGTCGGCAAATGCAGGCTGAGCTGGTCGCCAAGGATGATCCCGATTTTCACGCGCATGTCCTTCCATAAGGGATCTTTAGCATGAGGTGCGAGCCGTACAGGGGAGGTGAAGAATACCGATCCCAAAACACTATCCACCGTTTCTGGCAAAGGCTCAGTAACCGCCTATCCCCAAACCAAAAAGCCACCGCATCCGCGGTGGCTTTTTGGCTTACAGCTGGTGAGCGCCAGCGGGGTCAGGCAACGGCAGCTTCCTTCTGCTCGTCTTTGCCATTTTCGTACAGGGCATCCAGCCGGTCGCCCTGGGTCATCAGGTATTCAAAGGCCGCCAGGGAAGCCTTGGAGCCTTCGCCCATGCTGATAACAATCTGCTTGTACGGCACCGTGGTCACGTCACCGGCGGCGTAAATGCCTTCCTCTGAGGTCTGGCATTTCTCGTTGATTTCGATTTCACCAAACCGGCTACGCTCGACCACACCCTCCAGAAAATCACTATTGGGCACCAGACCGATCTGAACGAACACACCGTGCAGCGGCAGGGTATGCACTTGCTCTGTCTCGCGGTCCACGTACTCAATGGCATCCACCTTGCCATTGCTGGCCGTGATCTGTTTGGTGGCCACATTTTTGTGGATGGTGACATTGGCTTTACTTTCCGCCTTGTCCACCAGCACCTTGTCGGCCTTCAGCTCGGGCATGAACTCGAACACGTTCACGGATTTAACGATACCGGCCAGGTCCAGTGCGGCTTCAATGCCGGAGTTACCGCCACCGATCACCGCCACATCCTTGCCCTTGAAGAAAGGCCCATCGCAGTGCGGGCAATAAGCCACACCATTACCGATGTTTTCCTTCTCACCGGGCACACCCAGTTCGCGCCATTTGGCACCGGTGGCCACGATCACGGTCTTGGTGTCGATCTCTTCACCGGAAGACAGCACCACTGTCTTGATTTCGCCCTTCTCGACGCGGGCCACCTTGAGGTGTTCTTTCACGGTGACGTCGTACTCGTTCATGTGCGCCTGCAGCGCACCGGACAATTCCGGGCCGGTGGTTTTCTTCACGGAGATCAGGTTTTCGATGTCCATGGTGTCTTTCACCTGGCCACCGATGCGATCGGCGATCAGGGTGACCTTGAGGCCTTTACGGGCGCTGTAGATGGCCGCAGACACACCGGCCGGGCCACCACCGATCACGGTGACGTCCTGCAGCGGCAGTTTTTCACCAGCGCCAGCCTGCGCGATGCCGGGGTCGTGCTCCAGCAGCTTGTCGATAAGCTCGGCGGCGGTGACCTTGCCGTTGGCGAACAGCTCACCGTTGAGGTACACACTCGGCACGCCCTGAATATCGCGCTCATTGACCACGTCCTGAAACAGGCCGCCATCAATCATTTCGGTGGTGATATTCGGGTTCAACAAGGCGAACTGGTTCAGGGCCTGAACCACGTCCGGGCAGTTATGACAGCTCAGGCTGATAAACACTTCGAAATGCATGTCGCCTTTGGCATTGGCGACCATGCGCTGGAGGCTGTCGTCCAGCTTGATATCTGTCCCGGATGCATGCAGAAACGCCAGCACCAGGGAATTGAATTCGTGACCTGCGGGAATACCGGAGAAACGGATGCCCGTGTCTTCTCCATCCGCTTCCAGCAGAAAGCTGATCGGGCTACGCAGGGTGTCGCCCGTATCGCGTTCTTCGAACGCCAGGTTGTCACTGACACCAGCGATGTCGGAGAGAAAGCTGACCAGTTCATCGCGCTTGTCGTGGGTGCCTTCCTGCAGCACGAAAGTGACTTTCTTCTGCATGTTGGCGGCGTAGCCCTTGAGAGCCTGCAAAATTTCATTCGTGAGCATGAGTCTTCCCTTGTTCCAGATTCAGTCGTCAGTGACGGAGAAAATTCGGGTTGTGGAGCTAAAGCATTAATCAGTCGGACGTCGGGGGTCTGACGTCGGACGCAAAACCAAGCTGGTTTTAGCGTTAGACTTCCGACGTCAGACTTCCGGCCGACTATTTAGATCTTGCCAACCAGGTCCAGAGACGGGGCCAGAGTGGCTTCGCCTTCTTTCCATTTTGCCGGGCACACTTCGCCGGGGTGGTTGCGCACATACTGAGCGGCTTTCACCTTGCGCAGCAGGTCGTCAGCGTCACGGCCGATACCTTCAGCGGTGATTTCCATGGCCTGGATGATGCCATCCGGATCGACCAGGAAGGTCGCACGATCTGCCAGACCCTGGCCTTCACGCATCACTTCAAAGTTGTTGGTGATGGTGCCGGTCTGGTCGCCCACCATGTAGTAGTTGATCTTGCCGATGGTGTCGGAGGTGTCGTGCCATGCCTTGTGGGTGAAGTGGGTGTCTGTGGACACAGAGAACACTTCCACGCCCATTTGCTGCAGCTCTTCGTACTTGTCAGCCACGTCGCCCAGCTCGGTGGGGCAAACGAAGGTGAAGTCAGCGGGATAGAAGAAGAAAATCGCCCACTTGCCTTTTACGTCGGCGTCAGAAATCTCTACAAATTCGCCCTGCTTGAATGCGGTGGCGTTGAACGGTTGGATCTCGCTATTAATCAGTGCCATGTTTCCAAGACTCCCTAAGTTATCGGTAAAACGATTGGGTTAACGTTTCGTCGGAAGTAAGAATGCGTTTTTTGCGGCGATTGGTAAATTTGGATACTTTCATTGCAGCGATAGGCAATACCTAATGCGCTCCATCGACCCGCCAGTAGCGCCCGGAATCAGGAACCCCACCGCTGCCGCCCTGTCCCATGTGAAGACGCACAGAGCAGGAGGCCTTCATGAAAAGCACAGGATGGCGCCAGCTGGCACTGGCCACGGGCTGGATGATGATTGCGGCGGGCACCGCTGCCCCGGCGTCTGGCAGTGATTACGACTACATTCGCGGGGATGACGTCTACGAGGAAGATTACCAGTACGGGGTGGATTACGACGGCCTTACCAGCGTGCCCCAAACCGGCCTGAAAAAAGGCGGGGCAGGCGGCACGGATAACGCCGAAGGCCGACTGCAGAAGCGGGCACTGGAGCTGCAGGAAGAAACCACACAGCCGTCCATGACCCGCGAACTGGACCGCTGGAAGCAGAACAAAAAACTGACGACACCGGGCAAAAACGAACCCTGATCACGGCAGCGGCAGCCGCCCCAGCCTCACCGGCCGCGCGCCACAACCTCCGCGCCACGCGCAGCGCCCACATCCCGGTGTTGCTGCTCAAACAACGCGTTCAGTGGTTGTGGCCGGCCAATGGCATAGCCCTGGACGAAGTCTACCCCGGCCTCCTCCAGCACCCCGATCAGCGCGTGCTCTTCCACGTATTCGGCCACGGTTTTCACGCCCAACCGATGCGCCACCTCGTTGATGGATTCCACAATGGTACGGTCCACGCTGGAGTGCAGCAGGTTGCGCACAAAGCTGCCGTCAATCTTGATGAAATCCACCGGGAAGTGTTTCAGGTAACTGAACGAACTGAAACCACTGCCGAAATCGTCCAGCGCCACCTTGCAACCCTGTTCACGAATACGCCCGAGTAAATCACTGGCCGAGGATAATTGATTCACCACCGTGGTTTCGGTGATCTCAAAGGTGAGCCGCTCCGGTGACAGTGAGGTCTTGCTCAGCAGGGACTCCAGGAACGGCATAAAGGTCGGATCATCCAGGGAGGTGGCCGACAGGTTAATGGCGATATTCAGCTGCGGCAGCGCGGCCAGCTCGTCGCTGAGGGTCACCAGTAGCTGGGTGAGTACCCAGCGGTCGATGTGCGGCATCATCTGGTAGCGCTCTGCGGCGGGAATGAACGAGCCCGGGTTGAGGATATCGCCATTGCGGTCGCGCAGGCGCAGCAATACCTCGTAATGCGACGGCTCCGTACTGGCATCAATGGGGCGAATCTCCTGGGCGTAGAGCAGGAAACGGTTCGATTCCAGCGATTCACGCAGCCCCGCGGCCATCTGTAATTCCAGGTGGCGGCGGGACGCCTCACTGTCGTCCGGGGTGTACACCGACACCTGGTTTCGGCCCCGATGCTTCGCGGCATAGCAGGCCACATCCGCCCGGCTCATGGCCTCTTCCACGGTGATCACGTTGGCGTCCAGCTGCACCAGCCCGGCGCTGGCGCCAACATCGTAAAGCGATTCCTTCCAGGCAAAACGGATATCGCCCAGTGCACCGATTAGCCGTTCAGCAATCTGGATCGCCCGCTGTGCCGGACAATGGCGCAGCAGCAGCCCGAATTCGTCACCGCCCAGCCGGGCCACCACATCGCCCTCGCGCACCTGCCGGCCGATCACCCGGGCGCATTCGCGCAGTAAGGCGTCTCCTGCCACATGGCCAGCAGTGTCGTTCACCACCTTGAAGCGGTCCAGGTCGATAAAGCACAGCATGCTGTGTTCCGTCCCCGGCTCGTCGAGGGATTCCTGCAAGGTATTCTCAAACTCCCGGCGATTGGTAAGGCCAGTCAGGGCATCGTGGGTGGCGTGGTAGCGCAGCTTCTTCTGCATGGCCCGCCGGGAGGTCACATCCCGAAACACCATCACCGCCCCGGTCACCTGGCCATCCGCCGATTTAAGCGGCGCCGCGGAATCCTGAATTTCGTAGCGGCTGCCATCGCGGCTTTGCAGCATGCTGCCTTCGCGCAGAAAACACACATCGCCCCCGCTCAGGGCCACGTTAATCGGGTTGGGGACCGGTATCGTGGCGTTGTCGTCACTGAGCATCAGAATATCGCCCACCGGCAACCCTTCCGCTTCCGCTTCACGCCAGCCGGTGAGCGACTCAGCCACCGGGTTCATAAAGGTCACCCGCCCGATCTCATCCGTCGCCACCACACCATCGGCAATAGAGGTCAGGGTAACGCGCAGGCGCTCTTTCTCATGGGCCAGGGACTGCTGCATGCCCTTTTCTGCCGTCACATCCCAATTGGTGCCCACCACCAGTGTCTCCGCGCCGTCAGAGCGCATCACGGTTTCTGCCCGCACGCGGATATGCCGAATTTCACCGCCGGGACGCAGGGTCCGAAATTCTGTGTCCAGGTCCCCCTCACCCGCGATAACGCGCTGGAACGCCGCGTTGATGTCCGGGTAATCGTCCGGATGCACCTGATCACGCCAGATCTGCAAGGTGCCATCGCCGGGCGCGCCGGGCTGCACCCCGTACAGCTCGTACATGCGTTCATCCCAGAACAACACACCGCTCTGCGGGCTGTATTGCCAGATACCCACGCCACCCACTTCCAGGGCCATTTGCAGGCGCTGGCGGCTCTCCTGCAGCGCCTGTTCCGACAGCCTGGCAGCATGGATATTTTCTACCTGGGCAATCAAATAACTGACCTGCCCCTCGACACGCACCGCCGATACCGACAGGCGCACCCAGAGATCATCGCCACGACGGGTGATAAAGCGCTGTTCCAGTGAGTATCCGGTGATGTCTCCG
>NZ_LWFX01001575.1:0-9245 GCF_001635175.1 Alcanivorax sp. HI0083
GAGTCATTGCCTGGCTGGTGTGGCTGTTGCGCAACCTGCTGGCCATATTGTTGCTGTTCGCCGGCATCCTCATGCTGATCCTTCCCGGGCAGGGTCTGCTGACCCTTTTGATTGCCATCATGACCAGTACTTTTCCGGGGAAATACCGTTTGGAACGCGCTATCATGCGCCGCCCCGGGGTCTTCCGGGCCGCAAACTGGATCAGGGGCAAGTACCATCGCCGCCCGCTGGAGCACCCGGACGCATTCAAGGAGCCCACCCATGGCCATTACCCCCGCGGTTAATAGCGCCGCCATTCGCTGGCACGGCGATCGCCTGCAGTTACTGGATCAACGCCACCTGCCTGCAGAGACCCTGTGGCTGAATATTCTCGACAGCCAGCAAGCGGCGGATGCCATTCGCGATATGGTCGTGCGAGGCGCTCCGGCCATCGGCATCACCGCCGCCTACGGGCTGGCCCTGGAAGCCCAGCGGTTGGGCGATAGCGCTACCCTGGCCTCGCTACAGAATGCCATTGCCTGCCTGGCAGCCAGCCGCCCCACCGCCGTCAACCTGTTCTGGGCACTGGAACGATTGCAACGTGTGGCCGGCGACCTTCAGGGCAACGCCTTGTGCCAGGCGTTAACGGACGACGCAGAGAGCATTCACCGCGAAGACCTGGCCGCCAACCAGGCCATGGGCGAATTTGGGGCCGACCTGCTCCCTGATGGCGCCACCGTTTACACCCACTGCAATACCGGCGCCCTGGCCACCGGCGGGCATGGCACCGCCCTGGGCATCATTCGCAGCGCATGGGCCCGTGGGCAACTAGCGGGGGTCTATGCCGGTGAAACCCGGCCCTGGTTGCAAGGCAGCCGCCTGACCAGCTGGGAGCTGCTCAATGATGGCATTCCGGTAACACTGGTCGCCGACAGCTGTGCAGGCCAGCTTATGCAGCAGGGAAAAATTCAGGCGGTTATCGTCGGGGCCGACCGGATCACCGCCAACGGTGATACCGCCAACAAGATCGGCACCTATAACCTGGCCGTACTGGCGCAGCACCACCAGATTCCCTTCATTGTCGCCGCCCCCGTTTCCACGCTGGACCCCGCCCTGCCCGATGGTAGCCACATTATGATTGAACAGCGCGATGGCAACGAAGTGCGCGCCATTCAAGGCAAACCGGTGGCCCCGGATAACTGCCCGGTGTACAACCCCGCTTTCGATGTCACCCCCGCTGCGCTGATCACCGCCATCGTCACCGAACAGGGCGTCATCCATCACCCGAATACGGAAAAACTCAAGGCCCACCTAAGCCAGGCAAAGGATCGCCGCCATGACTGATCGCCCCTACTCCACCAGCGCATTCCGTGACGCCGCCCGCGCCCTGGCCGCCACCGGGCAACGCATTTATGCCAATGGCTGGTCCCCGGCCACTAGCAGTAATTACTCCCAGCGCCTGAATGCGGACTTTGCTGCGGTGACCCAATCCGGCAAGGACAAGGGCCTGCTCCGTGAAACCGACATCATGGCCGTAGACATGGAGGGTCAACCGGCTTCCGCCGGCAAACCCTCGGCCGAAACCCTGTTGCATACCCAGCTCTACCGTTTTGATGCCAACATTCAGGCGGTGCTGCATACCCACAGCCACGCCACCACGGTGCTGACCATGCACTGGCCTGCCAACAGCATTACGCTGGAAGGCTATGAGCTGCTCAAGGCCCTGGAAGGCATTACTACCCATGACAGCCGGCTGACCATTCCCGTCTTTGAGAACACC
Source organism: Alcanivorax sp. HI0083 (assembly GCF_001635175.1). Taxonomy (NCBI): domain Bacteria; kingdom Pseudomonadati; phylum Pseudomonadota; class Gammaproteobacteria; order Oceanospirillales; family Alcanivoracaceae; genus Alcanivorax; species Alcanivorax sp. HI0083. The sequence goes on from NZ_LWFX01001575.1 coordinate 1,760, forward strand.
CAGGATATCGCCGCCCTTGCCGCCCAGGTGGACAAGGAAATGCGCGCCGGTCATATCAGCCATGCCTATTTGATTCGTGGTCATGGCCTGTACACCTGGGCGCAGGACCTGCCGGCCTGCTACCGTCAACTGGAAGCACTGGAAACCCTGCTGGCCATTGAGCTGGAATGCCGCCGCCTGCGAGGATGCTGACGCACCCGGCAAGACGACAAGACAGAACGCACAAAGAGAGAACTGATAAAGAGGTGTCGCCATGCACAGCGAACTGAAAGTCTTTTCCGACCAGGCACCCGAAGTGCTGGAACAACATCACACCGACAAGGCGGCCATGGCGCGGGTGCTGGCCAGTGCCGGGGTACGCTACGAACAATGGCAAGCCAACCAGCCGTTATCCGAAAGCCCCCGGCAGGATGAAGTGATTCAAGCGTATCAGGCAGACATTAACCGCCTGATCGCCGATGAAGGCTACCAGACCGTGGATGTGGTCAGCATGGTGCCGGACCACCCGGACAAGGCCGCCTTCCGTCAAAAGTTTCTGGAAGAACACCGGCACAGCGAAGACGAAGTACGCTTTTTCGTGGAAGGCCAGGGACTGTTCACCCTGCATATCAATGGCAAGGTCTACGAAGTGCTGTGCACCAAAGGTGACCTGATCAGCGTCCCCGCCAATACACCGCACTGGTTCGATATGGGCCCGGCCCCCCGTTTTGTGGCCATTCGCCTGTTCAACAACCCGGACGGCTGGGTGGCCAACTTTACCGGCAGCGACATTGCCCAGCGCTTCAACCGGCTGGGCTGACGCAACCACCGATATACAGCCAATTCCTTAGCGTGCAAGCACGCTCACACAGCAGGGCTAGACATTCATGATCAACGCCATCATCACTGACATCGAAGGCACCACCAGTAGTATTGCGTTTGTGAAAGACGTGCTGTTTCCCTATGCCGCCAAGCAGTTCCCCGCCTTTCTCCATTCCCACTGGGACGATCCATCGGTACAGGAACAAATTCAGGCCGCCGAAGCCGAGGCCGGCGAATCCCTGGGTAACCCGGAGCAAGCCAGTGCCCTGTTCCGCCGATGGATTGAGCAAGACCGTAAAGCCACACCGCTAAAGGCCCTGCAAGGCATGATCTGGAAGGCCGGCTATGAAAACGGTGATTACACCGCTCACCTGTACCCGGACACCGCCCCGGCCCTGAAAAAGTGGCACGACAGTGGTCTGCCCTTGTACGTGTACTCTTCCGGGTCCATCGCCGCCCAAAAACTGTTCTTCGCGTACAGCGATGCCGGCGATCTCACCGGCCTGCTATCCGGTTATTTCGATACCACCACCGGCCCCAAACAGGCCGCCGACAGCTACCGAAAAATCCAGCAGAACATTGGCCACCCTGCCAACACCTTGCTGTTTTTATCTGATATCGAAGCAGAGCTGGATGCCGCGGCTGAAGCAGGCTTTCACACCTGCCTGCTGGACCGTGAACAGGCCGGGCTGGAAAGTCGACACCCGGTGGTCAGTGATTTCAGCCACATCAACTTTCCGGATTAAGGCAGCGGTTGCTGGCAACGCCACACCACAAACTTGGCGTTGCTGGCCAATACCGTCACCGACCCGAATCGACGGGAAAGCAGCTTGTGGTAGCCCAGATGGCGATTACCGATAACCCGTAATTCGCCGCCCGGAGCCAGGGCTCGTGCCGCCTGATTAAACAGCCGCCGGGCCACATGATCACCAACCACATGCCCGTCATGAAAAGGCGGATTCAACAGAATGCAGTCGAAATCATTCTCCAGCCCCACCAGACCATCGCCATGGTGAAAGCGGCACTGCCTATCGGGAAAGTAGCGCGACACATTGTCACGGGCGCTTTCCAGTGCCAGCCAGGACTCATCACAAAACGTCATTTGAACACCGGGACTGGCCTGCAATGCTGCCAACCCGATCACCCCGTTGCCACACCCCAGATCTACCACCCGTGAGCCCGCTGGCAACGACTGCGGCAGGTGATCCAGGAAGAAGCGCGCGCCAATATCCAGCTGCTGCTGGGCGAATACGCCGGCATGCACGTTTAATTGCCAGTCCCCTGCTTTGATCTTGCTGGGGAAATCGGTGTCAGCCAGAACCTGCCCCGGGGTCTGTGCACTGAACAAACGGGCTTTCTTCCAGCCGTACTCGGCACGACCGTTACCCAGATAACGTTGCAGCAATGACACCAGCTGCCGGGGCAAGTGCTTGTCCATGCCTGCCAACCACACAGGAACGCCCTGCGGAAGATGCCGGCTGAGCCAGTGCAACTGGCACTCCAGCAGCGCAACGGACTTGGGGACACGCATAATGACCTGATCCGGGGCCTGTCCCGGCGGATCGAAGGGCCACAAAAACGGCATTGCCAGTGTCAGGCCATTATCCTCGGCATTGGCCAGAGTGGCGGCCTGGCTCATAAAGGAATCGCCGCTGCTTTCCACGCACGCACACCCCGCCGGGGTCGCTTGCTGTAACGCCAATGCCAATGCGCCCTGCTGATCATTCAGCACCAGGGTTCTTGCGCCGGCCTTTGCGGCTTCATCTGCTTTCGATACAGGCAGGCCGCGTTCTGCCAACGTATTGAGCAGGTACAGATCCGCATTATCCCAGGCCTGTAAGGTCTCATTGCGCCGGCGCGGCCAGCGCTGCAATGCAAGCTGGCCCCAGGGGTGAAGGAAAGCTGTCATTCGGGTCCTTTCATAGAGAAATACATGGGCGAAATACCTGCGGGCGCGCATTTTGCCCGCTGATCGCCGGATTGGCCAGAAACTGCTCAACCACGCATGCCTGCCGCATTTAGGTATGGCATTTTCTGAATTGGCTGCTAGAATGCGCAGCCATCGGAGTATAGCTCAGCTTGGTAGAGTACTACGTTCGGGACGTAGGGGTCGCAGGTTCGAATCCTGCTACTCCGACCAGATAAGCCCCTGAAATAAGGGGGCAGCAAAAAGGCCGCGAAAGCGGCCTTTTTCGTTTCAGGTCCATTCAGGGCATGCAAGGCGAAACCGGTAAAACCCCATCCCGCCCCGCCCATTAATCCGGCATGTCACCCTTCAGCCAAACGCGGATTCAGCGTATAGCTAACCGTCAGGCTGGCTTGAGCCAGTGAATGTGATTTGATCTGTTCAGCCAGTGCCGCACCGCTCAGATCCCTGCCCTCCGGCAGCGTTTCCACATCCAGTGCATAAACCGTAAAGACATAACGGTGCACGGTACTGTCATTCCACGGCGGACAAGGGCCATCGTAACCAAAATACTGGCCTTCCATGTCTGCATCGCCAGCAAACCAGCCAGTGTAATCATTGAGCCCATGGCGCTGCCCATCCGGTGCCGCCGGGCCGCGTTTGCCTTTCGGGGTGACGCTGTCGCAATGGCTACCTTCGCGAATTTCGCTCTGGTCCGCAGGAATGTTAAACAAGGTCCAGTGGTAAAAATCGACTCGCGGCAAGCTGGCCGGCACTTCCCGGTCTTCCTGGTTCACATCATCGGCCGCGCTGGGGGCGTCCGGGTCCAGGCACACCACCGCAAAGGAACGGGTTCCCTCCGGGGCACCTTTCCAGGCCAGATGCGGATTGATGTTGCTCGATAGCGACACATGGGTATCCGGGTCGATCACCGCAAAGGCAAATTTTTCCGGAATCGGTGCCTGGTCGGTGAGGCTGTTGCTAAGTAGCTGCATCGGTAAGCTCTCCTTGTTGCACTGCATGCATACTCTATCAGGCATGCGGGTAATAACGGGGAATTCAAGTTACTGGATACCGAACGCATTGCACCCCAGGCCATTAACCGGCTAATCACCCGCCAGCAGTGGAAACCGGGCCAGTGGCTCATAGCTCGGAAACGGCTCGCCCAGCTCACTGCGGTAAAGCATCAACGTATTCACAGGTAACACCCAGTCGCCAATGGCCTTGAAAGGCGTTTGCGTAGTCCCCGGTTTGGCCAGCGTAATGTGGGGCCGAAACGGCCGCCCCTCCCGCGGGAAACCGTACTCTTGAAGACACAAGCAAAGGTCATGGTGCAGCTGCTTGAGTGCCAGACAGGCCGCACCGGTCAATGCCATAAAAGGGCCTTGCTCCCGGGGGAAGGGCTCACAGCGGTTGAGCAACTGCTGAAACGGTGGGCTATTGTCAGCAAGCTCTTTCAGCGGGCCATGTAGCTGGTTCAAGGCCGCTTCGGACTGTTCACCCAGGAACGCCAGCGTCAGGTGCAGGTTGGCCATGGGGGTAGCGTGTCCCATGCTATGGGATAGTGTGACACACTGGTGTGCCAGTGTGCCGATGACCGGAATACCGATAAAACAGCGCATGCTTCCTTTTCATCCTCCCACCGTATGGCGTGGCGTCCCGGCTGGGACAGCGGTAGAATGCCGGCCCGATTGGCCGAAGCCTGAACGTATGCGGGCCGAGCTTCACGCTCAAGGCTAGCAGGTCACGAACATGCCAGCGAACACGTTATCCGGTTCGAGCTGTCTGGCCGTTTTTCTTCGCCCCTTCACTCCTCCACCCCGGACGCCTCACCAATGAATGACCAACCCTTGAAGGGTGCCTTGCTGCTGATACTCGGTGAAGGCCTTCTGGCGGTGATGGCTGCCATGATCAAGCACCTGTCTGATCACCTCGACACCGAGGTCATCGTGTTTGCACGCAACCTGTTCGGGCTGATGTTCCTGCTGCCGATCATCGCCACCCGCGGTGGTTTTGGTCAGCTACGAACCCGCTTTGTGCATCTGCACCTGATCCGTGCTTTCACCGGCGTGAGCGCCATGTTTTGTTTCTTTTACGCCATTGGGCATATTGCCCTGGCAGAGGCGGTACTGGTCAAAATGACGGTGCCGTTTTTCCTACCGATCATCGCCTGGTTATGGCTCAGTGAACGGATCGGTCTGCACACCTGGCTGGCCATCGTCGCCGGCTTTATCGGCGTTGCTATCATCATGCGCGCCGGGCAGGGTCATATTGACCCGGTCATGTGGGTAGCGCTGGCCGGCGCGGCCATCATGAGTATCGCCAAGGTCAGCATCCGTCGCATGGCGGTTTCCGAGCCCGCCCAGCGTGTGGTGTTCTACTTTGCGCTCTTTGCCACACTGTTTTCGTCTCTGCCTTTACTATGGGCCACCACCCTGCCCGCAGGCACCGATTACCTCTGGCTTCTCGCCATCGGCCTGGTGGCCACAGGCGGGCAATATGCCATGACCACCGCCTACCAGATTGCCCGACCCGGTCAGGTGGGCGTCTATAACTACTCCTCCGTGATCTGGGCTGCGTTGCTCGGCTGGATGTTCTGGGGCGAGACCCTGGTGCTGACCACCATCATCGGCACCCTGTTGATCGTGGCCGCCGGCATCTGGAATCTTAAGTCCCGGTAGGAAACCGTTCAGATCCGAAAAATGGCCCGTTCAGAAGGCTATTTTCGCTGCATATCCCCTATGCTTGGCCCAGCTTGGGCAAGGCAATCACCTTTTCGCTTCCCGCACGGGAAACGAGAAGCGCCTTGAAGGTGACGCCATACAACGGAGAGTTCGGCATGCAACCGAAACACCTGTTTCTTTTTATTCTGTGTACTGTCTTTTTGAATGGCTGCGAAGACGCGGCACGCTGGGCCTATGATAATGGCCTGAGCATGGAAAAAAGCCGCGCCGGCCTGGAAGACCGGACACTGACAACGGCGGACGGCATCGAGTGGCACCTGCTTGTCAGTGAACAAAATAGTGAAAACATCTCCGACAAGGAAACCGTACTACTGATTCATGGGTTCAGCGCCGATTCCAGTAACTGGATTCGCTTTGCCAATGAACTCGAAGGCGATTTCGTTTTTGTGGTGCCGGACCTGCCAGGCCACGGGCAAACCACCCGTACACTGGACCTGGATTACACCATGGCAGCCCAGGCCTCCCGCCTGCTAACGCTGATGGATGCTCTCGACATCCAGCAATTCCATGTGGCCGGCAATTCCATGGGCGGCGCCATTTCCCTGGCTATTGCCCAACAGGCACCAGAGCGTGTGCTTTCCATGGGCCTGGTGGACTCTGCCGGCCTGACTCGCCAGACCGAGGAATTTAAGAATGTTCTCGCCAAGAGTGAGAGCAACCCACTGATTCCGCACAAGGCAGAACAATTCCAGACCACCTTGAAGTGGGCCATGGAAGAACCGCCTTACATGCCCGGATTCTTTATCGACATCATGGGGCAAAAGAAAGCGGAGAACTCCCATGTGGCTGAAAAAATATGGCAAGATCTGATGGACGACCCAGGCATGGTGCTCGAAGACAAAAACGTGCTGCCCGCTATTCAAACACCAACCCTGGTGCTATGGGGTCGCGAAGATCGCTTGCTTGGAGTCGATAATGTAGACGCCTTTCTCGAGGAGTTACCGCAATCCCGCGCGGTGATTCTTGATGGCATTGGTCATGTTCCCATGGCAGAAGTGCCCGGCAAAAGTGCCGATGCCTTCCGTGCCTTCTGGCGCGAAGCGCGCCCCTGAGACGCGCCTGAAACCCAAGACTGATCAAGCTCCGCCGGCTCGTTGCTCCGGCGGAGTCCAGTCAAACGGGACCTGATAACTCATCAGAAAGCCACCCAGCGTAATCAACACCCGGGAAATGCCGATATAGGAATCGGGAATGCTGATGCGCTCTTCCCGAAAGCGGCTCATCAATTCGCCCATGGCAGCTATTGGCCCCTGTTCACTGAGGCGATCGGTCAGCACATACAACGCCAGCTCCTTCAGGGTTTCCGGGCTGCCACCCTTGAACCCGGCCTGAACAAAAAGCTCACCGATATCCACCGGCCCCTCAAAGCCCATCAATCCATATAGCAGGCGGGAGTAACGCCGCACCTCATCCGCCGTGAGCACACCAATAGCGCCGTAATCCAGAATCACCACCTGTTCGTCATCATTCACCAGAAAGTTACCCGGGTGCGGGTCTGCCTGGTAAACGCCAAAGCGGGTGACCTGCTGAAGATAGCTGGTCAGCAACACTCCCAGCAGGTCCTGGGCTTTTTCCGGGTGAGTATCCAGGTAATTGCGCAGTCGCTGCCCGCCTTCCCAGCTGGTCACCAGCACCGATTCACCGCATAAACCCTCGATGATATCCGGGATGCGGATGCGCTCGTGATGGGGCTGGCGGGAAAAACGCAAGGTACTCGCGGCTTCGTTACGGAAATCCAGCTCCATGGCCGTCATGGTCAGTAGCTGCTCAATGGCCTGCTGCAGATCAAACTCACGGAAGGTGGGCGCCACCAGCGCCGCCACCGCCTGAAAGACTTTGGCATCCTGCTCAAAGACTTTCTTCACACCAGGCAACCGCACCTTGACGGCGACTTCCCGGCCATCCTGTAGCTGTGCCTGGTGTACCTGGGCGATGGACGCCACCGCCACCGGCGTTTCATTGAACCAGGCAAATCGCTCACGCCAGTCCCTGCCCCAGGAACGTCGCAAGGCTTTCTCGATCAATGGAAAAGGGA
>NZ_LWFX01001576.1:0-934 GCF_001635175.1 Alcanivorax sp. HI0083
GCCATGACCATGCGTTTTAACCTGGCGAATGAACAAGTAGGCAAAGGGATATCGGTAGGTGATCGCGTGCGCATTGGCATTCGTGATACAGACAAAGGGTTGATTGTGGAGCGCCTAGAAAAGCAGGTGGCGGAACAAAAAGACACCCAAGTGAATTCGTTGCATTACGCCGAGGGGGTTATCGAGGGGCTATCCGACGGCAAGGTCAAGCTTAAACACGGTCCTTTTAAGACGCTCGGTATGCCTGGCATGACCATGCGCTTTCGTCTTGCCAGCGAACAGGTGGCCAGCGATATAGCAGTGGGCGATCGTGTGCGCGTCGGCGTCAAAGATACCGATAATGGCTTGACTGTGGTGTCTCTCGACAAACAGGAGGTTGCACCATGATCGCTACCCTGATTCGCTGGTCGTTGGCTAACCGATTTTTGGTGCTGCTGGCGACGCTGTTCATGAGTGCGTGGGGAATCTGGTCTATCAACAATACCCCCGTAGATGCTTTACCGGATCTGTCCGATGTACAGGTGATTATCCGCACCAGTTACCCAGGTCAGGCACCGCAGCTGGTGGAAAAACAGGTTACCTATCCACTTGCCACCACCATGCTGGCCGTGCCAGGTGCGCGCACAGTACGTGGTTACTCGTTCTTCGGTGATAGTTATGTTTACGTGTTGTTTGAAGATGGTACCGACTTGTATTGGGCACGCTCACGGGTGTTGGAATACCTTAGTCAGGTCCAGTCTGAATTGCCGCGTACAGCACGACCATCACTTGGGCCAGACGCTACCGGTGTCGGCTGGATTTATCAGTACGCATTGATCGATCGCACCGGCCAGCATGATCTATCGCAGCTAACCTCGATACAGGACTGGTTTCTAAAATACGAGCTGCAGACTCTGCCTGACGTTGCAGAAGTGGCAACCATAGGCGGCATGGT
>NZ_LWFX01001577.1:0-658 GCF_001635175.1 Alcanivorax sp. HI0083
AACGCCCCCGCAAGCGGGCTGCTGCCCCCAAAAAAGCGGCCAGCACTTCGCGGCAGGCAACGGCGCGGCAAGATGCGGTTCGTGAAGGCTACCGGCGCCTCACCGCCGACATTCCCGCCGATTTGCACAAACGACTTAAAATGCAGGCGTTGATGGAAGACCGCTCTGTTACCGAGTTGATCGTGCAAGCGGCAGAGAGCTTTCTGCGTAACCGCGACTGATTTCCCCGGCAATATTTCCTTCGTATCCATCCTGTTTGCGCATACCCCTTGCACGCTGTCATTGAAGCGTCACCGCGCTGTCATTCATTCGCACCCTTTTGGCGACACCCTTGGCGAAACCGTCGAAGGAGCTAGCTCATGGCTGCAGATCTGTTTCTGCTCGTCTGTGCCCTGCTGTTCGGGCTTGGATTTCGTCAATTGTTCCGCCACCTTCCCGAGGAGCGCTGGCAATTTGTCGCGTCCCTGCCCTTGAAAAAAAACGGTGACGGTTCCTGGCAGGGCCTGAATTTGACCTTCTACGGTTTATTTACCGGCCTGGCCGGCGGGTTCGGCGTTGCCACGTTCATTCTTCTTACTGCCGCCGTCGGTGTTTCACTGATGGCTACAGTGCTCCTGACGCTGGGAGTGTTAGCCATTTGCCTTCCGGCAGCCAAAAT
>NZ_LWFX01001578.1:0-231 GCF_001635175.1 Alcanivorax sp. HI0083
CTAACAGCAACGTCGGCGCGCAGTCTTTTCCGCTATCCCAGTGATAGAGCAGGCTATGGCCGAACGTTTTCAGGGTGAGTCTTGCATGGGTAAGGGGAAAAGACTCACGCAGAAAGTCATGAAAACCATCAAAGGCTTGCGGCTGATCCGGCAAGGTAGCAAATCGCAGGGCACGGGAGAGACGTGCGGTCATCTCGGATTCGTTCAATGCAGATTCAAAAACCGGCAGAG
>NZ_LWFX01001579.1:0-655 GCF_001635175.1 Alcanivorax sp. HI0083
CCCGAGGTGCCAATGACTGCCGTGACAAACCCGCAACGCGCAGAAAGCCATAGCCAACATGTTTTACAACAAGCGTTATCCTTTTGCCGACGCCACAAACAACCCCTGGCACTGCTTGCCATCGACCTGCAGGAACTGAAAACACTGCAGGCAGAAATAGGCGAGCACCACATTGCGCCCCTGCTTGGGCAATTCTGCGAACACCTGAACAGCCGCAAACGCTGTGAAGATATCCTGATTACCGCACGCAGCAACCAGGTGGTGTTTCTGGCCCTGCCCGGCACCAATGCAGACGGCGCCGACATCGCAGCCGCGCGGCTACTGGACTGGCTTGACCACCACGAATTCAAGGTCGATGATTTTCGTGTCACGCTGAATGTGCGCATCGCCGTACATGTGCACAGCGGCGCCGACAACGAGGGCACCGGACGACTGGTCAACGATACCCTGAAGCTGTTGCGCCAACCCGCGGAGCGCGGCCAGCGCATTCTCTCCCCCCAGGCGCAGAAACAACAAAGCCAGCAAGCTCAGACTCAGGACGACACACAACAAAATGAAGCAAACCCGCCCCAGGCGCTTAGCGATGCGTTACTGGCGCAGGCCCGTAAAGATGGCTTGCTCGACACCCTCACCCCTTTCATCAACGCACTGGATG
>NZ_LWFX01001580.1:0-772 GCF_001635175.1 Alcanivorax sp. HI0083
GTATGTCCATCCATCGAAAAAGGGCAACAACGAGTGCGGGCCAGCCTGGAAGACCCGAAGGGCGCGGCCTGAAGCGCACATCTGCTGCGCCTTGCCTCTCGGAAAGGGAACCACCCTGGCCATCGAGACAAGACACAACAGCTGCACGCTTCAGGCCACGCTGAGCATGCAAGGGGTTATTCAGAGGTTCCCTAACAAAAGGTTAATCGCTGCACTATGCAACGGGTATGCTATGATCGGTGTGCTTTTTTATATCCGGGGCGAATAATGAAAATAATCAAAACTGCCGCGCTGTCCTTGAGTTTGCTCCTTGTTGCCTGTCAGGGCCTGCAAGGGGAACGCCAGGGCGATTACTACTTTTCACCGGCCGGCGCCTACATCCTTGATCTTGGCATCAACACTTTCCGTGGCGAAGTGGTGCTGGATGAACGCTGTGACCGTAACGGGGGCTCCACCACCTTCTGGGACGGCAGCGGCCGCCTGTTTCGGGTGGACTACCTGAACGTGGAAAACCACCCGATGATCGAAGCCCCGCGCTTCGCATCAGACCTGACGCTGCTCAATCTCAGCCTTAACAGCTACCTGCGTGAAGTGGTCGCCAAAGCCCCCATGGTCACCAGCGCCGAAGCCTCCTACCGGGAATTCCTGGACGATGCAGACCCGAAGGCGCTGTTCGCCATCATCGGCATCAATGTCGATGCGGCCAAGGTGAAGGATGATGAGGTGGAAAGCGGCACCTACTACTACGGCTTTATGCTGTTCAAGCGTGGCG
>NZ_LWFX01001581.1:0-1035 GCF_001635175.1 Alcanivorax sp. HI0083
GCTGTCGCTGTGAGCCTGCAATGTCACCTTGCCCGGCGGGCCTGCCAATTGCAGCGCGGCACTGGCCTGAACCAATGCTACGCCGCTGCCCGCCACAGCGAGGGGCTCTGCGGCGGTCAGTTGCCAGTCATTGTTCAGCGCCAATGGTTGTGCCAGATCCGCCTGCAACTGCCAATCGGCTCCCTGAAAATGGGCTTGCGCGGTCAGGTCCGCCCGTTGCGATTGCGTGGCCGGTCCCGCCGAGAGCATATCCAGCCGTATCTCCCCGTCTGGCTCTCCTTGCCAGCTCCCCTCGCCATGCAGTTGCCACTGGCCCTGCCAATCCGGCAATACCGTGCTCAGCGCCCCTTCACTATTGATCATCCAGTGCCCCCGGGCTCGCTGATATTGTGCCTGGAGCGCCGCCTGCGGCGCAGACGCTTGCAGCTGCCAGTGCTGCTCCTGTTGATGAAGCTGCATCGCCATGACGGGAAGGGGGCTATCAATCAATCCTGACAGGTCCAGTTCGGCGACCTGCAGATCAAAGGGCGGGGTCCAGGGAAGCCCGTCGGGGAAGCTCTCACTGGATGACTCCGGGGCGTTCCCGGCTCTGCAATCGTAGACGGCAAGCACCCGCTGCTTGATCTTGAGCGGCCAGACGTCCTCGAGCGTCAGGTCCGTGCCACGGGCGGCCACACAGTTGTCGCGTATCAGGCGCCACTGACCCAGTGTCAGGCCTTGCTGCCAACCCGGTTCACTGACGCGCACGCCTGCACCATAGGCCCACCCCACCGCCACCAGAATCAGTAGCAGCATGGTGGCCAGCAGTAACAGCAAGCCATATGCCCAGCGGCGAAGCATGCGTGGGGAGAATCGAGCCATAAACGTTAGAGGGCCGGCAGCGTCAATGGTTCGATAGTGAGACGTGAGGACGGCTTTGGGAAGGGCGGGATTCAGTCTGTGGCCGGTTCTGCCTGCGAGGCCATGACGTGTTGATGGAGCAACAGGGCCATGGCCGCCACGCGGCTGACGGCATCCACCGACAGGGTGGCGCCG
>NZ_LWFX01001582.1:0-1405 GCF_001635175.1 Alcanivorax sp. HI0083
CCGTCACCAGCTTTCCCTGCTTCACATCAAACTGCTTTTCCTTGCAGATCACCCACTTGTGAAAGTCGTGCTGACACATGCCTTTTTTTGGCATCTTCTTTTGCGGTTTTTTGAACGGCAGAATATCGCCCATTAGCTCAGCACCATGACTACAACTGGTAACCAGAGCATACCGTAAATTAGGTTCATCGCGGAATTGAGTGATCAGCCGGCTTCAGAACTTGTCTCATTAGCCCGCCCGGCAACCGCTGGACGCCGGATGCCCGACGACAGTCGCTCAGGCAAGGGGCTTTACGTCAGGCATCCGGCATCGAGAAGCATGCTATTTACTCTAACCCGTGAAGAACCGTAAATGAGCCCTAAAGCGAGTTCAGCAACCCCAGCCCCAGAACGATTTCTATTACCATGAACAATGCGGGGTAACGATCCAGGCGGCGATCCACCAGCCAGGACAGTAACCGGCCAGCCGCCATGCCCAGCAAGGCCATCGACAAGCTCACCACCACCCCGTCACGCCATTGCGGCTGATCACGACACACCATTAACAACACAGCCATTGCCACACCATAGCCGCCATACACAGCGCGGACTTCGCTGCGGGCCGGCACGGGCAGCGCGGTTATCGCCACCCACCGCGTTATCGAATGGGGCGACACCAGCGCCACCGCCCCCATCAACAGAAACGCCAACGCAGTCATTTCAATCATGAGCAGTGCCCTGCTCGGGTTGTGCCCCTTGCCGCTGCAGTCCCCGCCACTGACACAGGGCGCAGAACGCTACCAGCAACGCCACATCCAGCAGCAGAACATGCCCCCAGAATGACAACCACGAAGCCCCCAGCAGCATGACCACCGGCGTTGCCAGCACCCAGGCCAGATCCGCCAGTGTCACCATCTTAGCCGGCCCGGACGATATGGGTTTGCGCGTGGCCACAAAAACCACATCCGCTGCAAAAACCAGCAAGGCGCCCCCGAGAATCATCAGTATCTGCGGGCTGAACGCCCCCATCAGTGACGCCAGCCAGCCCGGGGCCAGCAAGAGCGCCGCTCCCAATAACGTTGAGCAGACAGCATTGAATAACAGAGCATGTTTAAGTGATCTCCAGGGCATGATGCACCTCCAGTTTTCTGGCTTTGGTCGCGAATTACCGCAACGGGCCGGTTAGTGTTAGATTCAGCCTCTGCTGAACAAGGAAGTGAAACAATTACCCCAGAGGTAATGGCGAAGCCTGGCGGCCATGACCATGCTGATCCGCCACAGAAAAGTGAGAGCCCCGATGCAGACTGGCCAGATACTCGCGGAACTGCGTAAAGCCCGCCGCCTCCGCCAACTGGAACTGGCGTTACGGGCCGACGTATCCAGCCGGCACCTGAGCTTTATCGAAACCGGACGCAGCCAGCCAAGC
>NZ_LWFX01001583.1:0-2856 GCF_001635175.1 Alcanivorax sp. HI0083
ACGCGCCTGGTATCTGCACAACCTGGTCAGCCTGACCCCGAAACTGTCTGTCAGCGCCGGCGCCCGCCAGCTGGAAAGCACGCTCAGTGGAGAAGGCGCCGACAAAGAGCAGGACGGCGAAATGTACGAGGGCGGCATCCGCTACACCTTCACCGGCAACCTGGCGCTGTTTGCCGGGGCGCAGCGCAGCGTACGCATCGCCAATGTGGATGAACTGTCCCCGTTCAACCCGCCCATCGACCCGCAAACCGGCCACAGCTATACCACCGGGGCCAGCTGGTCGCAGGGGCGCCAGCACTCCACGCTGACCTTCTGGCGCGCCGAGATTGATAACGAAATCGTTTACGACCCCATCGCTTTCGCCAATCGCAATCTGGACGACCGCACGGTACACAAAGGGGTCAGCATCAACTCCCGCTGGCGGCTGGACAAGGACATCACCTTCACTGCCAACGCCAGCGCCCAGCAAGCCCGTTTTGATGGCGGCCCTTTCAGCGGCAACGACGTGCCCCTGGTGCCCGAACACACCATGGAACTGATTGCCGACTGGCAGGCGCTCACCTGGCTGTCCGCCCAGATCAGCCACCGCTACGTGGGCGATCGTCATTACGACGGTGACGTGGACAATGAGTACCGCAAACTGGATCACTACCGCACCACCGACCTGCAACTGACGGCCCGCTATCGCAAACTCTATCTCAAAGCCGGTGTCTACAACCTGGAAGACAACGTGAATGCGGACTACGGTAACTACAACCCGGGCAGCAGCAACGCGGTACTCTACCCGTTGCCGGAACGCCATTACCGGGTCGCACTGGGCATGGAGCTGTAATGAGTGATACCAACGGAACCGGAAACCACGACAAGACCCGCATCAACCGGGTCATCACTCGCACCGGGGATGCCGGCGAAACCGGCCTGGCAGACGGTTCACGGGTGAGCAAGTTTCACCCACGCATCGTGGTACTGGGCGAACTGGACGAACTGAACAGTGCTCTGGGCGTACTGCGCGCCCGCCCGCTGGATACCGATCTGGACACGGTACTGGGCCAGGTCCAGCAGATGCTGTTCGACATCGGCGGCGAGCTGGCCATTCCCGGCCACCGCGTCATTGATGATCACGACCTGGTGGAAGTGGAATCCCAGGCCGACACCATCAACGCCGAACTGTCCCCGCTGAAAGAATTTGTGCTCCCCGGCGGCCACCCGGATGCCGCCTGGTGCCACCACTGCCGCACCGTGGCGCGGCGCCTGGAACGCCACGTTATCGCCCTGCATGACGCCGACGAAGACGCCGTCAACCCGGTGAGCCAGGCGTTGATCAACCGGCTTTCCGACCTGCTGTTCGTCATGGCCCGCCTGATCAACCTGCGCCACGAAGCTCCGGAAACCTTGTGGGTACCAAAGGCGGACCGGTAAATGAGTGCCGGACGCCCCATGCTCGACGCCTGACGTAAAAAACACGCGCCAACGGCCTCATGTCCTGCGTAGCCGCATTATGGAAAGATTGTGCAAACCAGCCCACCTCTAGCGCTCGCGCGCTACACTGACTGTCCTGACTGACGATGTAGCGCCATGGGCATTCGCAATAAACTGTTTCTGATCTTCCTGGGTACCTTCCTGGTCCTGATTGTGGCGGCCAGCGGGTTCTATTATCTGTCCTTCGTGCGCAGCCTGGACACCTATCTCGACGAGCGCCAGCAATCCCAGGTAGAACGGCTGGCCGATCACCTGGGCACTCTCTACCAACAGCAGGGATCCTGGCAGTTTCTGCGCGACGACCCTCGCCGACTGAAACGGCTCTACTGGCTGGCCGGTGATCGCGAGGAAGACAAGGACGACCGCGGCAACCACCGCCACTTGCAACTGCTCGATGCCCATAAACGCGTGCTGATCGGTCCACCTGCTCCGGCAAAATACCGCATCGATGTGCCCATTCAGGATGGCCGACACACGGTGGGCTACCTGACCTACCCGGACCAGGAAGCCATTCGTGACAAACTGGACCGCCGCTTCATTGGCCGCCAACTGCGCTTCGCCCTGTGGATGCTGAGCGTGGGCCTGGGGCTGTCTCTGCTGGTGTCCTGGCTGCTGGCCCGCCACCTGGTCGCGCCGATTCTGGCGCTTTCCCACCACACCCGGGAGCTACAGGAAGGCGACTACAGTTCACGCCTGGCCAGTAACCGCCGCGACGAACTCGGCACCCTCACCCGCCAGGTCGACCAGCTTGCCGAGCGGCTGGACCAGGGCCAGCAGGCACGCCAACGCTGGTTCTCGGATATCGCCCATGAACTGCGCACCCCGGTGGCGATCCTCCAGGGCGAACTGGAAGCCCTTTGCGATGGCATCCGCCCGCTGAATCAGGAAAACCTGAAAGGGCTGGAGAGTGAAGTGGCTCAGCTCACTCACCTGATCAACGACCTGCATGACCTGGCGCTGGCTGACGGCGGAAACCTGCGCTACCAGTTCCGTCAGGAAGATCTGAGCAGCCTTATCGAGGACGTGCTCGACAGCTACCGGGGCGCTTTTGCGCAACGCGAGATAACCTGCCGCACGACTTTGCCCGATCAGGCCCTGCTCCAGCAGGACCCGGTACGCCTGCGCCAGCTACTGGATAACCTGTTTCAGAACAGCCTCAAGTACACCGCCGACGGCGGCGAGCTGGCCGTTTCCTTGACCCGGCAAAAAGATGACACCTGGTTACTGACGGTGGATGACAGCGCCCCCGGCGTCCCCGACGACGCCCTGCCCAAACTGTTTGATCACCTGTATCGGGTGGAAAGCTCCCGTAACCGCCGCACCGGGGGAGCCGGGCTGGGGCTCGCTATTTGCCAGCGCATTGTCGAAGCCCACGGC
>NZ_LWFX01001584.1:0-1412 GCF_001635175.1 Alcanivorax sp. HI0083
TGACAAGCTGCGGCATTTTACAGTTTGTTTACTGCAATGCGAATGGTTTGCAGCACTTACCCTACGTAATTCATACGTATTGGTGACGCAGGTCTTTTAATACTTGGGGTTAGGATGATAACGCCAGAAGATTTTTGTCTAACAATTCAGGAGTAAGGTGGGTTTTAGTATAGGTTTTGTAGGTCGGCTTAGCCTAAAGGCGTAAGCCGACATTTGCCGTTTACCTCCATAGCGACGCCAGATGTCGGGTTACGGCTTCGCCTAACACGACCTACGCGCTACGCCTAAGCCGACATTGAACCCGGGGATCAAATAGTCTCCGTAGGTCAGATTAGCCTAAAGGCGTCATCCGACATTGGGCCGTTGAAACTGTGCGAGCCCGAACGGGAACCTCTAAGCACCGTGAGGGATGCGCCCACACCCAACATCAGACCTTTTGCAGAGCATCCCGGATGGGGCTCTCGCCGGAGATAACATCGAACTCCTGGTTGCGGGTCTCCATTCGGGTGACTTCCGCCAGCACCTTGGCGACATCTTCGCGGGAGATTTCCCCAAAATCCTTTATTTTGCGCTCCAGTTTGATTTTTCCCAGCGGTGGCTCTTCGGTGAGGCGCCCCGGGCGGACAATGACATGGTCCAGGCCACTGCTGCGCAGGTGATTGTCCGCCTTGCCTTTGGCTTCGAAGTAATGACGCATTTTTTCCGGGCCACTGTCCGGATCATCGGCGCGCATCGAGCTAACCATGATAAAGCGATCCACATCCTGCTCTTTCGCCTGATCCACCAGCGAGATGGCGCCATTCTGGTCCACGTCGAGGGTTTTGTCCGGGCCGGTGTGAGGACCGGAGCCCGCCGTGAAAATAACCGTGTGCTGCCCTTTCAACGCCTCACGGCAGTCACCCTCCAGGTCGGCCACCACCACATCGTTAGCGCCCAGCTCTTTCAGGGACTGAGCCTGGGCCGCATCGCGCACCATGGCGGTGACATGAATATTGTCCGCTGCCAGATGGGGAATCAGCCGACGACCAATTTTGCCGTTTGCGCCTGCAATAAGAACGTTCACGCGGTTCTCCTTTTCCGGATGGGTATTAACAAGTGTTGTGATGGCACACCGGACTTTCAAGGGGACGGACCTGCCTCTGTAGATACCGTCTCTCCCAATGAACCACAACCCCTCTCAAACGGGCTGTGGTTCATATTCTTTCTGGTGCGCCAGCACGCCGTAAGCGATGTGCACCAGTTTTCTCATGGCCGCGCCCAGCGCTGACATCTTTCGTTTGCCTGCAGCACACAGCCGTTGATATTGGCGCCGAATGCTGGGGTTATGCCGCATCGCCACAACGGCACCCATGTATAACTTTTGCCGCAACGCGGGGTCGCCATTCTTCGAGAGCCGCGGCGCGTGCCTGACC
>NZ_LWFX01001585.1:0-572 GCF_001635175.1 Alcanivorax sp. HI0083
CCTTGATACCACTGCCGGTGGAATTGGTGCCCGCACCGATAAACATCAGCAGCAGATAAAACAGGCTGGTCGGCAGCGACAAGGCACTCATGTCCACCACATTGAACCCGGCCGTACGCGGCGTCACCGCATGAAACCAGGACGCCGCCAGCTTGTCGCTGACACTCATGCCGCCCAGGGTGCCGGGGTTATTCCACTCCGCCAGCATAAAGAACAACAACGTGGCCGCCAGCAACACCCCGGTGCCCACCAGCATCAACTTGCTGTGCAGGGACAACCCGCGCCAGCGCCAGCCTTTTTCGAAATCCGCCAGCACCGTAAAGCCCAGCCCGCCCACGATGACCATGGTGGTAATGATCAGCACAATGCCCCAGTGCCCACCCCAGCCAGTGAGGCTGTCGGCACTGAGTGCAAAGCCTGCGTTATTAAACGCCGACACCGCATAGAACAGGCTGTGAAACGTGCCCTGACCCCAACCCAGTGCGGGCACCCAGACACACATTAACAGCGCCATGCCCACCGCCTGCACCACCACAACCACCACCACAATCCGGCGGATCAGCCAGGCGATA
>NZ_LWFX01001586.1:0-7981 GCF_001635175.1 Alcanivorax sp. HI0083
AGGTGATTCGCTATTTCGCGGCCAATGTGGATGCCATGCAAGCCCTGGAAGGTGGCTTTGCGGCCCTGTCCAAGCCGGCGCTGAAAATGCTGCATCGCTACAACCGTAATTCACTGCAAGGTTCCCGCCGGAATATTTCTGCCCACTATGATCTGGGCAACGATTTTTTCAGCCTGTTTCTTGATCGCACCATGATGTATTCCAGTGCGGTGTTTCCCCACCCGGATGCGTCCCTTGAAGAAGCGTCTGTACACAAGCTGGACCTGATCTGTCAGCGCCTGCAATTGCAGCCGGGGATGACCCTGCTGGAAATCGGCACCGGCTGGGGTGGGTTGGCCCTGCATGCGGCACGGCATTATGGCGTCACCGTTACCACCACAACTATCTCCCGTGAGCAGGCCCGCTATGCCCGCCAACAGGTGGCCGATGCCGGGTTGGATAACTGCATCACCATTCTGGAAAATGACTACCGTGAACTCACCGGCCAATACGATCGTGTGGTGTCGGTGGAAATGATTGAAGCGGTGGGGGCAGAATTTCTGCCGGGATACTTTGACGTACTCGGCAAACGCTTGAAGCCGGAAGGGCTGTTGTTGATTCAGGCGATCACCGTGCCGGACCAGCGTTATGAGTACGCGCTCAAGCAGGTGGATTTTATCAAGCGCTATATCTTTCCGGGCGGCTTCCTGCCCAGCGTGTCGGTGATGTGCGATAACCTGACCCGCCATACCCGCCTGGTGGCCACCGAGTTGCATGATATCGGCCACGATTACGCCCTTACCCTGAATCACTGGCGGCAACGTTTTCATGGTGCCTTGTCCCGCATTCGGGAACTGGGGTTTGATGAGCGGTTCGTGCGTATGTGGGAGTACTATCTGTGCTACTGCGAGGGGGCGTTCCTGGAACGGGCGATCAGCACGGTGCACCTGGTGGCCGCCGGTCCCGCCTATCGGCCCTCGTTAAAGGCTTGAAAACAGCCATAAGCGGGCGCATTTTATTCTCTGCAGGGCTAGTCATTGGCCGTGATTCAGCGGTTCTTTGATGTTGTGGTATTATGCCCGCCTTATTTTTCGTATTAACTTTCCAAGTTGTTGATATCAAGGGGAAACCCTGGGCGGTAAGGCAATGACTGCAGAGGCACAAGCACGGGTTCAGGCGCACCTGGCCAAGGTGGAGCCGGACGACACGCTCAGCGATGAGCAGCGTGCATCCTATCGTGACCGGATCAAGGCGCTGTTGCGTCAGCGTGATGCGGTGCTGGTGGCGCACTACTACACGGACCCCGAGATCCAGTCTCTGGCAGAAGAGACCGGTGGTTGTGTGTCTGACTCCCTGGAAATGGCACGTTTCGGTAAAGACCATCCCGCGTCCACGCTGATTGTGGCGGGGGTCAAGTTCATGGGCGAGACCGCCAAGATCCTCAGCCCGGAAAAGCGCGTTTTCATGCCGACACTGGAAGCCACCTGTTCGCTGGATATCGGTTGCCCGGAAGACGAATTCTCTGCCTTCTGTGACCAGCACCCGGACCGTACGGTGGTGGTTTACGCCAATACCTCTGCTGCAGTGAAAGCCCGCGCTGACTGGGTTGTCACTTCCTCCATTGCAGTGGAGCTGATTGAGCACCTGGATAGCAACGGCGAAAAAATCCTGTGGGCACCGGACAAACACCTTGGCGGTTATGTGCGCGACAAGTCCGGCGCCGACGTGCTGTGCTGGGACGGCGCGTGCATCGTGCACGAAGAGTTCAAGGCCAAAGGCTTGCACGATTTAAAAGCCGCGTACCCGGATGCTGCCATTCTGGTGCACCCGGAATCGCCGGCGTCAGTGGTGGCTATGGCGGATGTGGTGGGTTCCACCTCGCAGCTGATCAAGGCCGCCTGCGAGATGGAAAACGACGCCTTTATTGTTGCCACGGACAAGGGCATTTTCTACAAGATGCAGCAACTGGCGCCGGGGAAAACCTTCCTGGAAGCGCCGACCGCAGGGTCCGGGGCAACGTGCCGCAGTTGCGCCCACTGCCCGTGGATGGCCATGAATGGCCTGCAGAACATGCTGGCAGTGCTGGAAGATGAAAACGGCATGGGCCAGGAAATCTTTGTGGATGAGGCCCTGGCTGAGAAAGCCATGGTGCCGTTGAATCGCATGCTGGATTTCGGTCAATCCCTGAAAGGCTAGAATAGCCCGAGGCCTGACCAGGTGATCTGCGTAACAGGTTGCGGGGTCAGGCGGTTACGGGGGACGAGTGGCGACAGGCGAGAGCCCGGCGGATTCTCGTACCTCCCTCTTCATTTTAACTCTTCATTTCTGCTCTTAATCAAAACTCCTCTTCGGATAATCGCTGCATTTCCCGCAGGCGCCCATTCAGTTTGCTGTACAGCGCAAAGTCGTTTTCTGCATCGCGCAGGGCATAACGCATTTGTTGCTGGGCCTTGGGATCGTTGCCGCGCAGGAACTGGCTTTCGGCGCGGGCATGCAGGGCTCGCACGGTATCGCCACTGTTGCCGTAGGCATCGGCCGCCAGGTCCCAGATATGCGGATCATTGGCGTGCTCATGGACAAGCGGTTTGAGTAGCGGCAGGGCCTTTTCTGGCTGCTTGCTGCGCAGATAAGCCTTGCTCTGCAGGATGGACGCCGCGTAGTTGTCCGGAGAAATCTTCTGTACCCACTCGGTTTCCTGAATGGTCAGAGGGTAGTTGCCTTCATCGAGGGCCACTTCCGCCAGTCCCAGGTGGAACCAGAGCTGGTCGGGGTATTGGTCCGCCAGCCCCTGCATCAACTCGCGGGCCTGATCATAGTGATTGGCGCGCAAATAACTCAGGGCCAGACCGTACCGTGCCGCCTGTAACCCAAGCGCGCTACGTTCGTTGCTGTAGCGTTTGAAGTATTCAATGGCCTGATCGTCAGAGGTGATGAAACCCGCCTTGAGGCGCGCCTGGGCCAGCAGAAAGCCGGTGGATACCGACAGCCGTGCCGGGGGCAGGGTGCGAGCCCGTGCCCGGCTGTCGGCAATACGGCTTTCGGTCACCGGGTGAGTGAGCAGGAACTCCGGCGGATCGCCGGAGAAACGCTGGCTATCGTGCATGCGTTCGAAAAAACGCGGCATGGCGCCCGGGTCCATGCCGGAGGCGGCCAGGGTTTGCATGCCGACCCGGTCGGCTTCCCGTTCATTCTGGCGTGAGTAGGCCAGTTGGGCCTGAATGGCGCCGGCCTGGGTAGCGGCAATGCCGGCCATGCCGGCTTCCCCGTCACCAGCAATGGCCACGGCCAGGCTGGCCAGCATGGCCGCCAGCACGGCGGTGTTCATTTTTTTGGAATCCAGATAGCGGCGGGCAAAGTGCCGCTGGCTCACGTGGGCAATTTCGTGGGCAACCACCCCGGCCACTTCGTCTTCGCTTTCCGCATTCAGAAACAGGCCGGCGTTGAGCCCGATAACGCCGCCGGGCACCGCGAAGGCGTTAATCTGGCGGCTGTTGATGACCACGATATCCAGGTTGGGCTCTTTCAGGTCGCTGTAGGATGCCAGGCGGTAGACCAGGCTTTCCACGTACTCCTGCACCATGGGATCAGACATGATGGAGGTCTGGCCGCGCAGGCTGCGCAGCCAGGCCCGCCCCAGGCGATATTCCTGATCGGCGGACATCAGCGCGGCAGTGGGGTCCCCGAGCACCGGCAGGTTGTCATCGGCGGCGGACGGACTGGCCAGCCAGCAGCAGCTGAACAGTAAAAAAGTACGTGCAAACAGCGTCAACAAATTGTGGCTCCGTCCAGGGACGAGTAACGGGTGATGGAATTTCGGGTATCGCTACGCGGGCACTGAATCAATGCCCGGCTTGTGACTATAATGCCGTCAGGGCGGCGATGAATGAAGCGATTACAATGACTGAAAACCCTGTATCCGAACAAATGGTTGATCTCCATGTGGATGCCTCCACGTTACAATGCCCGCTGCCGTTATTGAAAACCCGGCAGGCGTTACGGCAACTCCGCGCCGGGCAAGTGCTGGAAGTGATCGCCACGGACACCGGCTCAGCCAGTGATATCCCTGCTTATCTGAGACAATCCTGTCATGAGCTAGTTCGCATGCAGGAAAGCAAAGGCCGCTACTGTTTTGTTATCCGCTGCGGCACACAGGAGCCTTGATGCTGCGCATACTGAGAAACTGGGCCGATAATTACTTCTCCGATGAAGAAGCGGTGTATCTGGTTGTTCTGCTGTTGGTCATTGGCCTGACCATCGCGTTCTTCGGCGGCATGCTGGCCCCGGTGTTGACGGCCATGGTGGTTGCTTACCTGATGCAGGGACTGGTGGGCGCGCTGGAACGCCGGGGTGTGAAACGCATGCTGGCGGTCGGCCTGGTGTTCACGCTGTTCATGGGGCTGCTGATTGCCACACTGATCGTATTATTGCCCATGGTCTGGCGGCAGCTGGTGCTGCTGGTTCAGGACCAGTTGCCCCATATGCTCAAGAACGGGGAAATCTGGTTGCGGGGGTTGCCGGCCCATTACCCGGAAATTATTTCCATGGAACAGGTGAATTCCATTGTTGCGGTGATTCAGCGGGAAGTGGCGGAAGCCGGGCAAGGGGTGCTGACCCTGTCGCTGGCGTCGATCCCGAACCTGGTGGAAATCATGGTGTTCCTGGTGCTGGTGCCGTTGCTGGTGTTCTTTTTTCTGAAGGACCGGGAAACCCTGGTGAACTGGATGCTGGGTTTTCTGCCCCGCAAGCGGCGGATCCTCTCCCATGTATGGCAGGAAATGGACGGCCAGATTGCCAATTATGTGCGGGGCAAGGCAATTGAGATTCTGTTGGTGGGCGGGGCGACCTTTATTGCCTTTGTGCTGCTGGACACGAATTACGCGGTGCTGCTGGCGGTGCTGGTGGGGTTGTCGGTGGTAGTGCCGTATATTGGCGCCACCGTGGTGACCTTGCCGGTGGCCGCGGTGGCTTATGTGCAGTTCGGCTGGGGCGGGGATTTCGCCCTGGTGATGATCGTGTACGGCATTATCCAGTTCATTGACGGCAATATTCTGGTGCCGCTGTTGTTTTCCGAGGCGGTGAACCTGCACCCGGTGGCGATCATTACTGCGATTCTGCTGTTCGGTGGGCTGTGGGGGCTGTGGGGTGTGTTTTTCGCCATTCCATTGGCGACGTTGATCAAGGCGGTGATCAATGCCTGGCCGAGGCAGGGAGGATACCCTGCCGGTGCTCTTGAGGAGCAGCCAGAGTCCTGATGTTTGACGCCTGATGCTGAAAGAGAACACGCTTGCGTCACCGCATGGCGTCAGGCTTTGGGCATCAGGCGTTAGGCGTTAGGCGTAATCCCCAGCGCATCCAGTTCGGCGAGCAGGTCTTCGTGATGGGTTTTGGTCTTGAATTTGTCCATCACCTTCAGCAACTTGCCATCCTTGCCGACGATAAAGGTGGTGCGGATGAGCCCCATGAATTCCTTGCCCATGAATTTTTTCATGCCCCAGCATCCGTATTTCTCGGCGGTGGCGTGATCTTCGTCGGATAGCAAAGTGAAGTTCAGGTCATGCTTGTCGATAAACTTGGGCAAGCGAGCAACCGCATCCGGGCTGATGCCGAACACAACCACACCCCGCTTTTCCAGCTCGGCCTTGGTGTCGCGGATGCCGCAGGCCTGGGTGGTACAGCCCGGGGTGAGGGCCTTGGGGTAGAAAAAAATCACCACCGGGTTGTTGTCCCTGAAGGATCGCAATTCAATCCGGTTGCCGTCCTGATCCGGCAGTTTGAAGTTGGGGGCCAGATTGCCAATCTTGGGGTGTGCCATGTCTGTGTCTATTTCCCTTGTCTTGGTTGATGTCTTTTGCGTGCTGCGTGAAGCGTGCTGCGGATTTTAACGCTTCGGTGTCATGGTGGCGTCCAGGTTGCGCGCTTCACAGAAATCCAGGAACGCATCGCGTAACTGGGCCACGGAGTGCTCCGCGCTCATGCTCAGGATCAGCTGCAGGCTGAACATGCGGGTGCCGGTGTGGGGCGCAGCGTAAGTACCGGTATGCAAATCATCAATATTGATATTGCGCGCGGAAAAGAAATTGGCGATTTCATGGACGATGCCGGGGTTGTCCATGGCGACGACCTCTACCTCGTAGGGCAGGGCCGCAGGCCGGGCATCCGGGGCGCTGGTGCGCTTGAGCGTGATCAGCAGGTCCAGCTGCTTGGCCAGTTGCTGCTGCCCGGCTTCCAGGTTATCCAGGGTAGTCGCGCTGCCGGCGACCAGCATCAGTACGGCAAATTCGCCACCCAACACGGTCATGCGTGAATCCATGATGCTGCCATCGTATTCCAGCACGGCTTTGGACAGAGCCTGCACAATGCCGGGCCGGTCCGTACCCAGGGCGGAAATGACAATTAACTGGTCCATGGCTGCTCTCCATCAGTGGTGGGCCATCTGTTTTATGGCCCGAGCAATACCGGGGCGGGCTCCGGTACGCCGGGCTAAAGTCGCCCTCTGCTGGGGCGTGTGTGGCCAATTAGTCTACCCAGTTCATTCCGCACTGAACACTTGTTGGCCAGGCTGGTCTCAATACCGGGCCCTCAAGGTGTTGTGGTTTTTCAGCCGCCAGTGACATCCGCAGGAGGAAACGGGGGACTCGCGTCTTGTCCGCCTTGGGGGCGAGGTTTACCATAGCGCCCTTCAGTCGACGATAGTGCCTGCTGGCAGGAAGCGTCGCGGTTAATTGGCGTACAGCGTTTGCGCACAACAGGAGACAGGCATGATTCGCGGCAGCATAGTGGCCTTGGTGACCCCCATGCGTGCAGATGGGTCCGTGGACTGGGAGCGTTTGCGCTCGCTGGTTAACTGGCATGTAGAGCAGGGCACCCACGCCATCGTGGCTGTGGGCACCACGGGTGAATCCGCCACGCTGGGCTTTGAAGAGCATGACAGTGTGATCCGTGAAGTGGTAGCACTGGCCAAGGGGCGCATTCCGGTGATTGCCGGTACCGGCGCAAACAATACCGAAGAAGCCATTCGCCTGACCCGTGACGCGAAACGGGATGGCGCGGATGCCTGTCTGCTGGTGACCCCTTACTACAACAAGCCCCCCCAGGAAGGCCTGTATCAGCACTTTCTGGCGGTAGCCCGTGCCGTGGATATCCCGCAAATCCTGTATAACGTGCCCGGCCGGACCTCCTGTGATCTGTTGCCGGAGACCGTGGAACGCTTGAGCAAGGTGCCAAACATTGTCGGCATCAAGGAAGCCACCGGGAATCTGGAGCGTGCCCGTGAAATCCGTGAGCGTTGCGGTGACGACTTCATGCTTTATTCCGGCGATGACGCCACCGCTTTGGATTTTATCCTGGCTGGCGGCCACGGCGATATTTCGGTGACCGCCAATGTGGCTCCGGCGAAAATGGCAGCCATGTGTGAAGCGGCCCTGGCCGGGGATGCAGATAAAGCCCGTGCACTGAATGCGGAACTTGAACCCCTGCACCGTGATCTGTTTATTGAAGCGAATCCGATCCCGGTAAAATGGGCACTGTTTGAAATGGGGCTGATTGACGCAGGTATCCGGCTGCCGCTGGTGTCGCTGTCAGAAGCTGCCCAGCCGCGGTTGCGTGAAACCATGCGCCAGTGCGGCCTGCTGGAGGTTAAATGAAGAAAGCGGCGCTGCTTGTACCACTGATGCTCGCCCTGATGGTTGCCGGTTGTAGCTGGTTGCCGGATAGCAGTCTGGAATACCGCAAAGCCGCGGTGACCGATCCGATCAAGGTGCCGGAAGGTGGCGTGTTTATTGGTGAGCAGCCGCTGTATGCGGTGCCTCGTCAGGACGAGCGGTTGACCGGCCCCCGTGAGGATGAAGACCGTTTTCAGCCACCTCGCCCGCCGCAACTGGTGGTGCTGGGTAATGCCCCGGACAAGGAGAACGACGAGCCTGTGCCGGAAGGGGAGTCCGCCAAGGCACTGCTGGGCCGTGATGGCAACGGCTACCCGATTATCATGATGTCCACCCGCTAT
>NZ_LWFX01001587.1:0-1249 GCF_001635175.1 Alcanivorax sp. HI0083
GTGGCGGCCTCGACGAAGGGGATGGCACTTCGGGGCTTGAGACTTTCGTGGCGGTGGGGATAAGGCTGGGCTCGCCAGAATAACTCAGCTTCAGAAACAAAAAAGAAATGCCTTAACCCGCAACGGTTAGGGCATTTTTTTTGAGAATAGCAGTGATAGGGGGCTCCGTTTGATGCTTACGTGGTATGCAAAAAATAGAAAATGTAAGCATTTGGCCATACTTAGGTGTAGTCATTTTCGCACAAGAAATTCTTTGTGATGTATGTCACACATTGATACCGTTTCGTCCGTTTAGAACAAAAAGGGAAAGGGAAATTAAATGAAAAAAGTATTTGTTTTTTCCCCTCTTGTGGCCGCAATTTTTCTTTCTGCCTGTGGTGGCGGTGGCGGAAGTAGCGGTAGTGGAGGGAGTGCATCGCCTGGTACGGCAGTCACAGGGGCGGCCGTTAAAGGTCCGCTGGCGAATGCGGCTGTGTCGCTTCATCAACTCGATGCCAATAGTGTTGATGGAAAAGGGCAGTTGTTGGATCGAGGCGACACGAATGCGAGTGCTGCATTCTCAGGCGTTACGGTTCCGGCTAGCGCCAGTGGCAATATTCTGGTTGAAGTCGTTGCGGATGCGGACACCGTTGATTTGACTACCGGGGCGGAGCCTGTCATTACGCGATTATTGTCTGTGACAACCGCAGAAGACGTGGCTGCGGGCAAGACTAACTACCCCACACCGCTTAGTACCCTGGTGGTCAAGATGGCGTTGGCCAACGCGGACAGCACAGACAGCGGTTTCGCGGGTGATGACAATGGCACGGTGAGCGCCGCTGAATGGACCGCCGCCCTGAAGCTGGCGAAAAGCAAGGTGCGCAGCCAGTTCGGCTTTGGCCTGCTGGACGACAGCGTGGACCTGCTGTCTTCCCCGCCGCTGATTACCAGCGATCAGGATGACCAGGAGAAGGTTGTAAAACTACGCACAGCGGTGGAGGCAGTGGCGGCGCTGATGGCCGACATGGCGGAGGCTGCCAAGACCGAGAACCCGAACAGCACCGAAACGGCGGACTCCATGTTCGCGGCCCTGTCCGAAGACCTCAACGATGGTCAGGTGGATGGGCAGAGCGAGGGTGAAGCCATTGCCACCTTTGCCAACATCGCGGATGTGGCAGCAAAGGTCACCCAGGATCCTTCTTCACTCACTATCCCCGGTTCCAACAAGACCGTATCCCAGGTAGCCAGTGTGGTGGCTGAAGAAACGGCA
>NZ_LWFX01001588.1:0-777 GCF_001635175.1 Alcanivorax sp. HI0083
ATTGGACCGCCGACGCCACATTCAAGACCCCATACTCGGGATTGGTGGGCACGCTCACATGAAGGTTACAGCGGCGCAGCTCGTCGTTGGTCAGCCCCCGATCTTCACGACCGAACAGCACCGCAATGCGGGTATCCTGCGGCGCATTGGCCAAATCATGGGACAGCTGTGCCGCCAACTGACGTGGAGTCAGGCAAGGCCACGGAATGCGACGCTGACGGGCACTGGTGCCAATCACCAGAGTGGCTCCTTCCAGCGCCTCGTCCACGCTGTTGCATACCTGTGCAGCTTCCAGCACATCGCCGGCACCGGAGGCCCGCGCCGTCGCCTCCACACTGGGGTAGGCCTGCGGCTGCACCAGACGCAGATCCGACAGGCCCATGGTTTTCATGGCCCGGGCAGCCGCGCCGATATTGCCGGGGTGGGAGGTTTCCACCATCACAATGCGCACATTTTCCAACATGGGAGGCCTCTCATTAAAAAAGGCGCTAATCTTAACACGGCGGCTGCCCTGATCGCGCGGGCTCTGCTACAATCCGCGCCCCGGAACGGGAACCCCGAGTTTCCCTGCCCCGCGCTCTTTAAAGGAGCCTCTGAAGAACGCCTTGCGCGCTCAGTCTTTCAGGCTGGCCCGCAATCTAGGCGCACTTTTGAAGGTGTATGTCGATCCATCGAAAAAGGGCAACAACGAGTGCGGGCCAGCCTGGAAGACCCGGAGGGCGTGGTCTGAAGCGCCCATTTGCTGCGCCTTGCCTCTAGGGAAGGGAACCACCCTGC
>NZ_LWFX01001589.1:0-735 GCF_001635175.1 Alcanivorax sp. HI0083
GGCCATCCACGGCACGGCGTTGGGTGGTGGCCTTGAAGTCGCGCTGGGCTGTGACTATCGGGTGGCGCTGGACAGCGCACGCCTGGGCCTGCCGGAAGTGAAACTGGGGCTGCTCCCCGGTGCCGGTGGCACGCAGCGTTTGCCGCGCCTGGTGGGGGCGCAGAAAGCGCTGGAAATGGTTGTCGGCGGGAACCCGGTGAAAGCCAAAGAAGCCCTGTCGCTGGGGTTGGTTGATGAGATGGTCAGCGGTGATCTGTTGGAGGGGGCGCTGGCGTATACCCGTCAATTGCTGGCCGATAACGCTCCCTTGCGAAAGCTCCGTGATCTGGCCGTGCCGGATGCGCAAGACGGTTTGTTCGACCAGTTCGAGCAATCCATCGCCCGTAAACAGCGCGGTTTCAAGGCGCCATTCTCTTGCATCAAGGCGGTGAAAGCGGCGGTGGAGCTGCCGTTCGATAAAGGCGTGGAGCGCGAGCGTGAGTTGTTCTTCGAATTGCTGGTGTCCCCGGAATCGGCCGCCCAGCGCCATGTGTTTTTTGCCGAGCGTGAAGTGGCCAAGGTGCCGGGCCTGGACAAGAACACCCCCAAGCGCGAGATCAACCAGGTGGCGGTGATCGGTGCCGGCACCATGGGCGGTGGCATCGCCATGAACTTTGCCAATGCCGGGATTCCCGTGCGCCTTCTGGAGGTGAAGGAAGACGCGCTGGAGCGCGGTGTGGCGGTGATTCGCAAGAA
>NZ_LWFX01001590.1:0-769 GCF_001635175.1 Alcanivorax sp. HI0083
GGCACGGCATTTCAAAAACCTGAGGCTTGCCCCGCGCTTTGCAACTTTAAACTTTAAACTTGTAACTGCTTTTCAGATATTCTTTTCCATATGCGCCAGCACGTTGGCCAGGCGATCGACGAGAATCTTGTTGATGCTCTTTTCCAGTACCCGGCCCAGTTCATCGCTGACCACGGCATCCGCCAGCGGGCGAATGCGGGTGATGAAGTCGGCCAGCTTGGGCACGTCTTCGCCTTCCGGGAGGGCTTCGTCGCCGTATTTCTCGTCCACCAGGTGGTGGATGATCATGCCGATAAAGCGTTCGGCCAGCTTGTCCACTTCTTCGCGGACCAGGCTCACATGGGTAAGCACTGCATCCAGCGGCACGCCGGCTTCGCTGAGTTCCTTGCCGGCGTTGTAGACGCGCGGGTAGGGCAGGCGCAGACGCATGCCTTCGGGGATGATATAGCCGAGCTTGACCGCCTTGGTCATCACTTCCGGGGTGATGTCTTCACCAAAGTCATCGAGCAGGTCCTGGTAGTCCACGTAGGAGGGGACGCTGGGGTTCTGCCAGGAAGTAACGGCCACTTCCAGGCCGAGAATATCGTTGAGCTCGCGGCCCTGTTCCCAGGCGCTGAGCAGGTCGCGGATGTTGTTGAGCGTGTAACCGCGCTCCAGCAGGGCGCCGATAATTTTCAACCGGGCCAGGTGCACGTCGGTATAAATACCGGTGCGGCCGCGCTTTTCCGGGGGCGGAAGAATGCCGCGATCCTGGTAGGCACGCACGTTA
>NZ_LWFX01001591.1:0-744 GCF_001635175.1 Alcanivorax sp. HI0083
GCTTTTCGAAACTCGCAGGTCTTGCCCGTGCTTCTCAAAACAGAAAGGCCGCGCCCGGTTGCCCGGGCGCGGCCTTTTGTCGCTGGCGCTGTTCTGCCAGTTTCGCGTCGACTTACTTGGCGTTCTCGTAAGCTTCGACAGATTTGATGATCTCGGCTTTGGCCGCTTCGGCGCCATCCCAGCCATCAACTTTCACCCACTTGCCTGCTTCCAGCTCTTTGTAGTGCTCGAAGAAGTGCTTGATCTGGGCCAGCAGCAGCTCTGGCAAGTCGTTGATGTCTTTCACGTTGTCGTAGATCTTGGTCAGCTTGGTGTGCGGAACCGCCACCAGCTTGGCATCTTTACCGGCTTCGTCGGTCATGTTCAGGATGCCCACCGGGCGACAGCGAATCACGGAGCCGGGAACCACCGGGTAGGGGGTCACAACCAGCACGTCCAGCGGATCGCCATCTTCGGACAGGGTGTTGGGGATGTAGCCGTAGTTGGCCGGGTAGAACATGGGGGTTGCCATGAAGCGGTCCACGAATACCGCGTTGCTGTCTTTGTCGATCTCGTACTTGATCGGGTCAGCGTTGGCCGGGATCTCGATGGCCACGTAGATATCTTCGGGGAGGTCTTTCCCGGCGGGAACCTTAGCAAAATCCATGGTCTGTCCTTCTCAACAGGGTTGGTGGTGGGCGCGGATTATAGCAATGGCAGCGGGCTGCGGCTAATCGCCGAAGGTCGAACCGGCCTATGGAATAG
>NZ_LWFX01001592.1:0-296 GCF_001635175.1 Alcanivorax sp. HI0083
GTAGATCTTGGTCAGCTTGGTGTGCGGAACCGCCACCAGCTTGGCATCTTTACCGGCTTCGTCGGTCATGTTCAGGATGCCCACCGGGCGACAGCGAATCACGGAGCCGGGAACCACCGGGTAGGGGGTCACAACCAGCACGTCCAGCGGATCGCCATCTTCGGACAGGGTGTTGGGGATGTAGCCGTAGTTGGCCGGGTAGAACATGGGGGTTGCCATGAAGCGGTCCACGAATACCGCGTTGCTGTCTTTGTCGATCTCGTACTTGATCGGGTCAGCGTTGGCCGGGATCTCGA
>NZ_LWFX01001593.1:0-1523 GCF_001635175.1 Alcanivorax sp. HI0083
CGACGGCACCTAATGGGACTGAATCGCCTCATGCTCAAGGCCCCTCACCATGAAAGCCGCGCTTCGCACAACGTCATCAAAATAGCACCGGGTCGTGGGAAGTCATGCTTGCATGACGAAGACATCTAGCCTGCAGGTCCGATTAGCCTTAAAGGCGCAACCCGACGGACAACGTGAACCCTGCGCCCCGGCTTCTTCGCGATGCAAGCATCGCTTCCCACAGAAAATCAGGGATATTGGGCGTGCCTCAGGGACTCTTTAACTATTTGCCGCTAACTGCTCACTAGCTTGTTGCACCCGGCCCACCGCAGACAGAATCGCCTGCAAGGCAGCAGCGGTAGTGTCCGCCGCCATGGCCACGGCACTCTGGGTGGTGTCGCCTACCTGCACGCGCACACAGGCCATGGCATTGGCTTCGGTGTTATCGCCCAACGAGTATTCATCGAACGACACCACTTTCACCTCGCCGCCAATGCGCCGATTCAGGGCATCGACCAGTGCCGACATGGCGCCGTCTCCACGGCCGGACAACAATGTCACCGGCTGGCTGTCATCACCAATACTGATCTGCGCCTGCACCTGTTCGTTACTGCGGTTCAGGTCGTAAGAGCGCAACACCCAGCCCATGGGGACGTTCAGATAGTCGCTATTGAAACGACGATGCACCCGCTCGCTGGTGATCTCGCCGCCGTCTTCTTCCGCATCGCCCTGCACCACGCCAGCCAGCTCCTGCTGCAACCAACGGGGCAAGTCGATACCGAAATCCCGCTCCAGCACGTGAGCGACCCCGCCCTTGCCGGACTGGGAGTTGATGCGCACCACTTCCTCGTAACGCCGTCCCACATCGGCCGGGTCAATCGGCAGGTAGGCCGCTGTCCAGATATCCCCTTCCTGATAACGGGCCAGACATTTGCGAATGGCATCCTGATGGCTACCGGAAAAAGCACTGAACACCAGATCCCCCGCATAGGGATGGCGAGGGTGAGTCTGGATGTCGGTAATCTCCTCCACCAATGCCACAATTTCTTTCATCCGTGAGAAGTCGATCTGTGGATCAATCCCCTGGCTGTACAGGTTCATGCCGGCGGTGACCAAATCCATGTTGCCGGTACGCTCGCCGTTACCCAACAAGGTACCCTCGACACGATCCGCCCCGGCCATCACCGCCATCTCGGCAGCGGCCACGCCACAGCCACGGTCGTCATGGGTGTGGACACTGATAATCACGTCATCGCGATACTGAATCTTGTCATGCACCAGCTCAACCTGGTCGGCGAACACATTGGGAGTACTCACTTCCACGGTGGCGGGCAGGTTGATGATCACCCGCTGGCCCTGATCCGGACGCCACACGTTGTTCACCGCATCGATGACTTCGATGGCGAAATCGGTTTCGGTGGCACTGAAGGTTTCCGGAGAATACTGGAAGCTCCAGTGGGTTTCCGGCTGTTTGGCCGCGCAATCGCGCACCCATTCAGCGGCACGCACGGCAATGGCCTTGCAACCGGCCTTGTCCACGTTGA
>NZ_LWFX01001594.1:0-5185 GCF_001635175.1 Alcanivorax sp. HI0083
CCGCTACTCAAAGCGGGCTTGAAGAGGTTGATCTCTCAGATCAACACGCTGGATGCACAGATCCAGAAACACCTTCGCGACACGGTAAGAGACGCTGGGCTCAGCGAACAGGTGCAACGGTGCAAGGCCCTGGAGGGCGTGGGCGATCTGACCGCCTACGCTCTGGTCATGGCCTTCTTAAGGGGCGACTTCAGGAACAGTGATGCCTTCGTGGCCTTCCTGGGGATGGACGTTCACGTGAGAGACTCAGGCACCAAAACCGGCAAGCGAAAACTGACCAAGAAAGGGGACTCAGAAGCTCGCAGGCTGCTTTGCTGCGCGGCCATGGCCGCTCGCCGGAGCAAGCGTTGGGCAGGGGTCTATCAGGCTTATCTGGATCGAGGGCTGGCAACTACCCAAGCGTTAGTCATCCTGGCGCGCAAACTCGTTCGTATCGCCTTCGCGCTCATGAAAAATGGCACCGACTATCAGCCGGCCCCTGCCTCATGAAGACTGGGGTGGACAACATAGAATCTCCTACATCAACAACCTTCGTCAAGGTTCGAATCGCGCCTCAAGCGGCGCTCCTACAGGTGGGTGTAGAAACGCCGGGGGGTTGGAGCTTACTCCGCCGGGCGAATCTGGCCGGCCAGGTGCGGCTTGATGCCGTCCTTGGCGAGCAGCCGGAAATCGCTGCCGCCGTCGGTTGGCTTGTTCTCGAACTTCACCGTGGCGGGCACGAACATGGGCAATTTGAACTGCACATCCACGGTGAAGGCGTCTTCCGGCAGCTGGTTCTGCAGTTCGGCCAGGCAGCGGGCCTTGGACCACATGCCGTGGGCGATCTGGCGCTTGAAGCCGAACAATTTGGCCGACAGCGGATACAGGTGAATCGGGTTGCGGTCACCGGAAACGGCGCCGTAGCGGCGGCCGATATCCCCGGGCACTTTCCATTCCACGGTGTCAGTGGCGGGTTGCGGCTTGGGCGCGTCTTTCTTCTTGCTGCTGCTCCCGCCACCGCTGCGGAAAAAGTTCACGGATTCACTTTCCCAGACCCGCTCGCCACCGGTGCTCACGCTGGTGAAGATGGAAAATTCGTAACCCTTGTCGACTTTCTGCAAATTGCCCAGAAAACACTTCACGTTCAGTTGTTCACGCTCGGCAATGGGGCGGTACTGGGTAATGCTGTTACGCACATGCACCAGGCCCATGGCGGGGAACGGAAAGCCGTCGGTGAGAATCAGTGCCATATGCAGCGGGAAAGCGTGCATGTGCGGATAGGTCACGGGCAACTTGCCGTCGGCGGCAAATCCGCACACCTTGCGGTAGGCGGCCAGATGTTTTTCATCGAGGGAGACGTCATTCAGGCGCAGGCCCACGTCTGGCAGGGTGGGGTTGCTGCCTGGTTTGACGGTGGCACGCAATACGGCCTTGGCGAAGTTGATCACCATGGGTGGTGAATTACGCAGCTCGCGGAATTTGACCTCACTCATTACTCAATCCTTTCCCGTTGATTGCGTTGCAACGTAGGCAACGGTGGCAATGCAAAAGAGTATAGAGCAGGGCAGGGGAGTCGCTATTGGCCGTATAGACAGGGAGTCTGGTGAGTTAAGCACAGGCGCGTGGCACAAGGGCGCAAAGTGTGAAATGCGTTCAGGAACTGCTCTTGTCCGAGCGCCACATGCCCACGCCGAAGTAAATCAGACGCAGTTGTTTCTCGGCGGTCATTAGCACTTCTCGCTGACCGGTCTCATCAATTTCTTCCAGTTCGAGCATTTCCTGGGTCAGGGCGGTGACGTTGTTGACCACCAGCCCGGCCATCATTTGCAGGTCTTCCGCATTGACATGATTCAGAAACGGAAAGCGTGCCATGTCCATGGCCAGCTCGTTGGTGAACATGCGGATTTCCCGGCGAATGGCGTTGCGCATGGTGGGGGTGCCACCGGCCAGTTCCTTGGAGACGAACAGGAAGTGGGCGCGGTTGTTGCGGACATAGTTGAAGTACACCTCCAGGGATCCGCGCAGCATGCGCTCATTGGGCAGTTCTTCCTGGCGGACCTGGCGCATCATATGGCGCAGGGTGCGGAAAGATTCATCCAGCAGCGTCAGGCCCAGGGCGCTCATGTCCGGGAAGTGCCGGTAGAAGGCGGTTGGGACCACGCCGGCTTTCTTGGTGACTTCGCGCAGGCTCAAGGCAGAAAAGGGGGCTTTCTTGACCACCAGTTCCAGCGCCGCGGCCATCAAGGCTTCCCGGGTCTGGCCGCGTTTGGGCTTGCGCGATCTGCTGGTGGTTTCCTTGGTCATTGCCGGTTGCCTCTGCGTTGGGTTTCAGGTCGTTGGGTTAAGCGCGACCGGCAGTCTCATGCCCCGTTTTCGGCTGGCTGGAGAAGCAAGTGCGGGGGCTGGGTGGGCTTGAAGCACCAACAGACCCTGAAAATTACGCTGTAAATTCTCCTCGTTGTGGGGCCGTGATGCAACTGGTGCGCAAAAAACATGTGTAACTGCATGATAATGCAGGTATTTACAAAATTAAGTGTACAGGTGTTGACTTGAATTGTGGGTCTGTGAATAATGCGTACAACTGTTCACTTACAGGGATGAACCCAATGAACGCAATGACACAGACCTCCAGCCGTTTTCAGCAAGGCCTGACCCGCCTGCTGCAGTCCCGTGTGGCGGATATTCTTTCCTATCCCCACGGCGTCGACCGTTATCTGGAAGTGTTCAATCCGCTGTGGTCCGTTAATGAGGTGCGCGCCAAGGTAGAAGCCGTGCGCTACCTGACCAACGACAGCGTGACCCTGACCCTGCGTCCCAATCATAACTGGGAAGGCTTTGTTCCCGGTCAGTTCGTGCAGCTTTCCGTCACCATTGATGGCAAGCGTCAGACCCGCTGCTACTCACCGGCCAACTCCCTGCACCGCGCCGACGGCTGCATCGAGCTGACCGCCAAAGTGCACGCCAACGGCTTTGTGTCCCGTCACCTGCGTGAACAACTCAGTGTGGGTGACGTGGTGTTGCTGTCCCAGGCGGACGGCGAATTCGCCCTGCCGGAAGAACGCCCGGAGCAGGTGCTGCTGATCAGTGGTGGCAGCGGTATTACCCCGGTGATGTCCATGCTGCGCACCCTGTGTGACGAAGGCTTTAGCGGCCCGATCATCTTCCTGCATTACGCCAACAGCGCCGCCGACATGATCTACGCCAGCGAGCTGGACGAGATTGCCCGGACTCACGACAACGTGACCCTGGTGCGTTGCTTCAACAATGAGGGTGAACAGGGCGAACTGTCCGGTCTGTTTTCCCGTGAACATCTGTACATTGCAGCGCCGGAATTTGCACAGGCAACCACTTTTCTGTGTGGCCCGCCGCCGATGATGGCAGCGGTGGAAAAAGTCTGGGAAGAGGACGGCCTGGCAGAGCGTCTGCACAAGGAGCAGTTCACCCTGGCAGCGCCGCAGATCGAAAGCGACAGCGCCGAAGGCGAAGTGCGCTTTGTTCAGAGCGAAAAAATGGCCATCAATAATGGCGCCACCCTGCTGGAGCAGGCCGAGTCCGCCGGGCTTTCCCCGGAATCCGGTTGCCGCATGGGTATCTGTCACGCTTGCACCTGCCGCAAGACGGCCGGCGACGTGCGCGATATCCGCACCGGTGAGATCACCAGTGGCGAAGAAGACATTCAAATTTGCGTCAGCGTGCCGGTGGGCACGGTGACTCTGGACATCTAAACGGATTCACCCAAACCGAAGCGTCACAAGACGATTCTTCAAACCGGGTTTAAGGAGAAAGCACATGAGTATTTTCAGCAACTTGACCGCCGAACAATTCGAGACTATTGGCCAGGAACTGGATGCCATCCGTAATCGTGAAATGGCGGACCTGGGCGAAGAAGATGCCACCTATATCCGTACCCTGATCAAGCGTCAGCGTCGTCTGGAAGTGGCCGGCCGCGGCCTGCTGATGGCGGGTTTCCTGCCGCCGGCATGGCTGGCCGGTGTGGCTTGTCTGTCTGCCTCCAAGATTCTGGACAACATGGAAATCGGCCATAACGTGATGCACGGCCAGTACGACTGGATGGGTGACCCGGCCATCAACTCCAAGGTTTTTGACTGGGACAACACCTGCACCAACACGGCCTGGAAGCAGACCCACAATTTCGAGCACCACACTTTCACCAACGTGCTCGACAAGGACCATGACATTGGTTACGGCATCCTGCGCATGTCAGAAGACCAGGAGTGGGAACCGCGCTTCCTGTTCAACCCGATCCTGGCAGGCATTCTGGCGACCTTCTTTCAGCACTTTGTGGCGATCCAGAGCCTCAAGCTCGAGGACTACCTGATCTACAAGACCAAGACCAAGGAAGAGCTGAAAGCCGAGTTCAAGCCGACCTGGAAGAAGATGCGCAAGCAGCTCTTCAAGGACTATCTGCTGTTCCCGGCCCTGGCCGGCCCGTTCGCGCCCTTCGTGTTCGCCGGTAATGTGGCAGCCAACCTGGCGCGCAACCTGTGGTCTTCCCAGGTGATCTTCAATGGTCACTTCCCGGAAGAAGTGGAACAGTTCCCGGAGTCCGTGATCGAAAACGAGACCCGTGGCCAGTGGTATGTACGCCAGCTGTTGGGCTCTGCCAACTTTGAAGGCGGCCGTCTGATGCACGTGATGAGCGGCAACCTGAGTTTCCAGATCGAGCACCACCTGTTCCCCGATCTGCCGGCGCACCGTTATGCCCGCATTGCGCCGGAAGTCCGTGCCATCTGCGAAAAACATGGCCTGCCGTATAACACCGGGTCTTTCATGAAGCAGTCCCTGAGTGTCTGGAAGCGGATCTTCAAACTGTCTTTGCCCAACAAGAGCAAGGATGACAGCGGCAAGGGGCCGCTCAATGGTCTGCGTGCCAAAGTGGTGTCTCTGACCCGTGAACCGCAGTCAGAAACCCGCAAGGCTGCCTGATCGCTTCAAAGCGGTTTGATCTCCTGGTTCGGGCCGGTCCTGCGCTGGTTCCGGCCCTGCCATCCTTATGCTACTCTCAGTGATTCTGAGAGTAGCTTTTTTTGTATTGGGGACAAGGCAACGCATGGCAGAAATGACGGATTCCGGTGTGCTGTTACGGATGGCCTACAAGGCCATGGTAAAAGCCGGTATTGATGCCGATGCCGTGTTGGCGGAGGTTGGACTCGACAAGTCCATTTTGCAGGTCCCTGACCTGCGT
>NZ_LWFX01001595.1:0-1009 GCF_001635175.1 Alcanivorax sp. HI0083
ATTGATGCTTTGTCCGGTCGTGGGTTGGGATTTTTTCCAGGACTATGTGCCAACGGGCATGTCGAGATCACCGGATCATCTGGCATGGGGAAGTCGACCGTAGCCAAATTTATCGCATCATACCTGTTTTGTTCGAAGGTGCCGGTAGTGATTTTCGATTTTCATGATGACTTGGCTATATCAGGGATCAGGACGCTGCATCTTGGAGATGGAGCTTCCGGTGAATGTTCGATCAGATTTCTGGAGCCAACGCCCTTGGCATTGGAGGTCTTTGGTCTGAGAGGGTGCCTGGAAAGCGCGGTCAGAGCCATTGAAGCGACGGGGAGGCGAAAGCTTGGAGATGGTCAAATCAACGTTCTGCGATCAGCGATCATGGAGTTGTGGCGGCGCCTGGGGATTACGGAAAGCGCTTCCGATTCCCCCGCTGCGACTGCAAAGAGTATTCGGCCTTCTGATCTGAGAGATCTTCTTCTTGAGAAGAAAGACGAGGCCGAAAGCAGCAGGGAAAGGCAGATTTTTGATGGCTTGATAAACCGTGTTGATGTATTGGCTGCATGCGCTATTTTCGAGCATGAATCGCCCTTGAGGGTTGATGATCTTTTACAGAATGGTGCGCGTCTTCATATGCAGGGAATCCCCGCTTCAATGAGGGGCTGGGTGGCTCGAACCTTGGTGAATATGATCTATGCTGAAATTGCGGCCATGGGGCCAGTGAAAGAATCACCGTTTGATGCCGGATCGCCATTTCGGGTGTATCTCGTCCTTGATGAGGCTGGATCGGTGATACGCCAGAAAGCGGATGACTGCATCATAAAGACCATTGCGAAAGAGAGCCGGAAGTTCGGTGTTGGCCTCCTGCTGGCCGCTCAAACGCTTGATGAACTGAGTGAGGAAGTGGTCGCCAACGTTGACACCCACTTTGCGCTGCCTACCAGAAGTGCCAAGGATGCCAGGAAGGTGGAGCAGAAGTTGGGCCTCTGTAAGGGCGCGCTAAACTGCGGAACTGGCC
>NZ_LWFX01001596.1:0-1132 GCF_001635175.1 Alcanivorax sp. HI0083
TTCGTTTAGAAACTTATCCAGCACAAGGAGCAGGAGGAGCGGAGAAGAGCACCTGCAGCCATCATCAGTATTGGCTACAGGTGCTCGCCAGCGGAGCACGCTAGGTGCTCGATTTTTTCTGCGAACTCCCTTTCTTCTTGTCGGCGATGGCCGAACCGGACTTGTTCTTGTCCGATTTGTTGTCAGTGGTGGTCTCTTTTTCCTCGCCTTTGCCATCCGTCTTGTTCTCCGCTGCCGCTTTCTCGGCGGCGGCTTCAGCGCGGGCTTCGGCTTTCTTTTCTTCCTTGGCGGCGTCTTCTTTCACCAGGCCAAGAATATGCCAGCCGGCCTTCGGGTCAGGCTGCTCTTCCGCGGAAAAAACATGAATTCGCTCGCGGGCATCAATGGCAAATAGCGGCCAGACCTGGCGCCCCGGTGCCTCTTTGTAGGCCTGAAAACTGAATTCTTCGGTAATGCGTGTTTTGCGGATTTCAGCGCCCTGGCTGAGCAGGCTGGCCAGGCGGGCATAGGTCATCTCCGGCGCAAAAAGGGTGGCGCCACGGTGTTCTGGCGCCACTTCGTGCTTCACTTCCTTTTCCGTTTTCTGGGTGGGCAGGCTGAAAATGTTCTGTTCGCCGAATTCCAGCCGGTAGCGCATGGTCGCCATGGTATTAAGCTCACGGCGAGGGCTGAGGCCCAGCAGCTTGCCATAACCCACCAGATCCAGATATTGATCCGCGTGTTGAGATACCGGGTTGCCGTAAAAGGTGCCCAGCCCTTCCATCCTCGCCGAACGAATGGACTCCCAGCTGGAATCGGTGACCACCACCGGGTACTGGTTTTTCTGCAAGGCTGCACCAATGGCCCGGGCCACCGGGTTGGCGCCGATGATCAGGAAGCCGCGTGCGGCAGGTTCCGCCACTTTCAGCAGGCGGGCCAGAGGCCGAGCCGTGAGGCTCTGCAACGCTACCGTGCCGATAATCACCATAAAGGTGAGCGGCACCAGCTTTTCGGCCCCGGGAACGCCATTTTGCTGCAAGCGTTCGGCAAACAGGGCGGAGATCGCCGCGGCAACAATACCGCGCGGAGCAATCCAGGCGAGCAGGGACTTTTCTCGCCAGTTTAGCGATGAGCCCAGTGTGGAAACCCATAC
>NZ_LWFX01001597.1:0-2807 GCF_001635175.1 Alcanivorax sp. HI0083
CTTCACCGACCCCCAGGTGGCCACCGTCGGCCTGACGGAAGCCGAGGCCATCGAGCAAGGCTTCAGCGTCGATACCCGCGAGCTGGACCTGGAAAACGTGCCGCGTGCGCTGGTGAATTTCGACACCGGTGGTTTCATCAAGCTGGTGGCCGAACGCGACTCGGGCCGGTTGCTGGGGGTGCAGGCGGTGGCGGGGGAAGCCGGTGAGCTGATCCAGACGGCGGTGATGGCGCTACGCGCACGCATGACCGTACACGACATCGCCAATGAGCTATTTCCCTACCTGACCATGGTGGAAGGGCTCAAGCTCTGTGCCCAGACTTTCACCAAGGATGTGACGCAGTTGTCCTGCTGTGCCGGGTGAACGATATGAGCGCGACCGTGGTGCCACTGGGCGGCGGCACCACGGGTTTTGGGCATGGACACCACAGGGAGCTCTGTCACGATGAACACGACACTACCCGATTGCGGGATGATGGGGGCGATGGGCTGGATAATGCCAGTGATCGGAATTGCCCTACTATTGCTGCTGGTCCTGGGCATCGCCTGTTTGGTGAAGTATCTGCTCTCTAGCAAGTGAGCGTACTGAGCGAGCCATCAACCAGCTAATCCGTTGTGGGTTGAGTTTGTCGGCCACCTTTCTCTCTCGCATACCAACCAGATAATCCGGATACCCGATTAAAGTTGAACGGGCTGAGCAAACCCCGTGGAACTTGATCACGGTCAACAGATCACGGATGAAGTCGCTTAAGGCGCCAGCTATGGCAAAATAGCCCCTACTCGAGGCTCCACGCCGATGGCCTAGGATTGCATGCCCAAAGATCCGGTAGGCAGGTATTTCCGTGCCCAGCTTCTCCTTCATCGTGGTTTTGACGTCGATTTCGATCAGCACCCCGAAGCAGTTATCCGTGAGAGACTGACGCGCTCGTTTGTCAACCGCCTCAAAATCAGCATCTTCTATGGTTCGATCAATAGTGTACGGCACCAGCTATTATTACTTAGGGCCAAGCTTGATAACTCGCAGGCGCAATGCATTCACAATCACGCTGAAAGACGACAGCGACATTGCAGCAGCCGCGAAGATCGGTGAAAGCAGTATCCCGAAGAACGGGTACAAAACCCCCGCCGCAATCGGAACGCCCGCGGAGTTGTACACAAAAGCAAAGAACAGGTTCTGTCGGATATTGCGCATGGTCGCCAGCGACAGACGACGCGCTTCTACAATACCCATCAAGTCGCCGCGCAGCAGCGTAATGCCCGCGCTTTCGATGGCCACATCTGTGCCGGTGCCCATGGCCACCCCCACGTCCGCCGTTGCCAATGCAGGCGCGTCGTTAACGCCATCACCCGCCATCACGACAACACCCCCTTCATCTTTCAGACGCTGGACGATCTTGCCCTTATCTTCCGGCAGTACCTCCGCTTCCACTTCATCGATATGCAATTTGCGAGCAACCGCCTCGGCCGAGGTGTAGTTATCGCCAGTCAGCATGACCACTCGAATGCCGCCTTTTTGCAGCGCGACAATAGCAGCGTGGGTCGTTCTCTTGATGGGATCGGAGATGGCCAACAGCCCAGCGATTTTTCCATCGACGGCGGCAAAAATCACGGTAGCACCATCTTTGCGATGCTCGTCGGCATCGCTGTCAAATTTAGTGGTGTCGACATTCTCCGACTCCATGAGAAGACGATTACCAAGCAGCACCCGCTTGCCGTCGATTTTTCCTGTTACCCCTTTACCGTTGGGAGAATCGAAGTCTTCCGCATCCGGCAGCTTCAGCTCCATGCCCTTGGCTTTGTCCAGAATGGCGTGGGCCAGTGGATGCTCACTGCCTTTCTCGAGTCCGCCCGCAAAACGCATCAAAGCATCGTCATCGTACCCATTCGCTGTAACAATTCGGGTGATTTGTGGCTGCCCCTCTGTCAACGTGCCGGT
Source organism: Alcanivorax sp. HI0083 (assembly GCF_001635175.1). Lineage (NCBI taxonomy): Bacteria > Pseudomonadati > Pseudomonadota > Gammaproteobacteria > Oceanospirillales > Alcanivoracaceae > Alcanivorax > Alcanivorax sp. HI0083. The sequence continues at coordinate 1,937 of NZ_LWFX01001597.1, forward strand.
CTTATCCACTACCACCGTATCTACCTTTTCCATGCGTTCAAGGGCTTCCGCATCGCGGATCAGCACACCACTTTGGGCGCCGCGGCCAACACCTACCATGATCGACATCGGCGTTGCCAGACCCAGTGCGCAAGGGCAGGCAATGATCAGAACACTGACCGCCGCAATCAGCCCGAACGCCATGGGCGGTGTCGGCCCAAGGAATGACCAGGCTATAAAGGCAACAATGGCAATTAGGATCACGGTGGGCACAAACCAGCTCGCCACCTTATCGGCAAGCCCCTGGATCGGTGCGCGGCTGCGTTGGGCGCTGGCCACCATCTGCACGATTTGGGAAAGCATGGTGTCCCGGCCAACCTTGTCGGCCCGCATGATAAAGCTGCCCTGTTGGTTAATACTGCCGCCAATCACTTGGTCGCCAGACTTTTTGCTGACTGCAAGAGGCTCACCGGTCACCATGGACTCATCCACGTTGGAGCTGCCTTCAAGTAACTCACCGTCCAGCGGCACCTTGTCCCCCGGGCGCACTCGCAGGCGATCACCCACCTTGACCTGATCCAGCGACACATCGGACTCGTCGCCCTGGTCATCCAGCTTTCGGGCCGTCGCCGGTGCCAGATCCAGCAGCGCCTTGATCGCGCCCGAGGTTTTCTCCCGGGCCCGCAGTTCAAGCACCTGGCCTAACAGAACCAGCACCACGATGACCGCAGCCGCCTCGAAGTAGACGGCGACAGAACCGTCTTCCTGCCGAAAGGCGTCGGGGAAAATCTGGGGCGCCAGTGTCGCCACCAGGCTGTAGATCAGCGCCACGCCAGTACCAATGGCAATGAGCGTGAACATGTTCAGATTGCGGCTGACGACGGACTTCCAG
>NZ_LWFX01001598.1:0-895 GCF_001635175.1 Alcanivorax sp. HI0083
CCCTGCTTGCTCATGGGTGCACCAAACACCTCCCGTTGGTTTACCCGTTTGCACATTAGCTCGAAGGCTTCCTGGGCAGCACCGATCAGGCGCATGCAGTGATGAATCCGACCCGGGCCAAGGCGGCCCTGTGCGATTTCAAAGCCACGGCCTTCACCAAGAATCATATTGGCCTTGGGCACACGCACATTATCGAAAATAACCTCCGCGTGGCCTTCCGGTGCATCGTTGTAACCAAACACCTGCATCGGGCGAACAATATTGACGCCGGGGGTATTGGTGGGCACCAGAATCTGCGACTGCTGCTGATGCCGGTTGGGGTTGTCCGGGCTGCTCTTGCCCATCACGATCATGATTTCACAGGTCTTGCGCATAGCCCCACTGATATAGAACTTGCGGCCATTGATCACGTAGTCATCACCGTCTTCGGTGATCCGCGTTTCAATGTTGGTAGCATCGGAGGACGCCACTTCCGGTTCGGTCATGGCAAAGGCACTACGAATCCGGCCTTCCAGCAACGGCTGCAGCCACGCCTTTTTCTGGGCTTCGTTGCCGTACTTGGCCAGCACTTCCATATTGCCGGTATCCGGAGCCGCGCAGTTGAACGCCTCGGAAGCAATACGGCTGCGGCCCATTTCCTCGGCCAGGGGCGCATATTCCAGGTTGCTCAGGCCGGCACTGTATTCCCCGTACTCCTTGGGCAAGAACAGGTTCCACAGACCTTTGGCTTTGGCTTTTTCCTTCAGCTCATCCATGATCGGCGGGGTTTCCCACGGGCTTTTTTCCAACTGCTCGTGGTACAACCCTTCCACCGGGCGAATTTCGGTGTTGATGAAATCGCGCACCTGGGCGATCAATGTCTGCATTTTTTCTGTGTACTGAAAATCCATGAAAC
>NZ_LWFX01001599.1:0-464 GCF_001635175.1 Alcanivorax sp. HI0083
CCCTTGCCGAAATGAGCCAAAAAGCGTTTGTTTATGAGTGTGCCAGCCGCGCTCTCGCAGCCAGTTTTTCCAATCCCGCAGCCAAACCCTCCATCGCCAGCATGGTACGCGACGCGGAAAAACTCTGGGAGGAACTGCAGGAATGGGAAAATCGACAGGAGTCTCAACCATGAAGCGTTATCTGATTGTTTCAATCTTTGCCCTATTGAACGTGCTCTCGGCGCCACTATGGGCCGCTGACAGCCTCTCGGTGAGCGAACTGAAGCAGCAAATGCAGGACGGCAAAGCCCCCATCATTATCGATGTGCGCGATGAAGACGAATATCTGGCCGGGCATATTCCAGGCGCCATCATGGTGCCCGCCAAGCAGATGGAACACCACCTGGACATGATGGAGCAGTATCGCAAGGAAGATATTGTGCTGTATTGCCAGTCTGGTCGCCGCGCCAGTGCCGCTGCCACCG
>NZ_LWFX01001600.1:0-1113 GCF_001635175.1 Alcanivorax sp. HI0083
GGGGCCAGTGATGTCTGCCGCCAACTGCTTTCGGTCATAGGAGCCCACCTGGGCCCAGATCTCGCCCTGTTGCCGGGCCTTTGGCAGCTTGGAGACAGTATTCACAATACCCCCCAACTCCGCCTGTCCATACAAAACAGAAGACGGTCCTTTCAGGACTTCCACCTGCTCCAGTGCATAAATGTTCGGACGCACGCTGTTGTAACTGCCGTACAGGGAACGCAGCCCATCCTTGTAGAAAGAAGCGTCGAGACCGCGCACTTTCACAAAGTCACCACGGGTATCAAACCCGAACGCACCAGAATAAACACCGGAAGAATAGACCAGGGCATCCTGAATATTCTTGGCCCCGGTATCCTTGATGAATTCTTCATTCACTACGGTAATGGAGTACGGAGTCTTCTCTACCGCCACATCCAGCTTTCCAGCTGTCGCCGCTTTTCCCTCGGTAATATAGCCGTCACCCTCCTGGACATCGGCATTCACCTCCACCGCAGGAATCACATTGGCTTCAGAGGTTTCTTCAGCCTGTACAGCCAGAGGGATCAGTGAAAGCAGGCACGCTCCCACCAGCGGCGCGCCCCAAATCGCGCGGTATTGACAAACCATCGGCAAACTCCAAATATAAAGCGAACAATAATGATTCGCATTATATTTACATATACCCATTCAAGGAAGAGCCGGCGCTCCCACCCACGCCCCTCGCCGATGAATAGCGTTCAGCCCCGCTATTTGCGCCCGCCCGGATCAGGCGTACTGTGAAGGTATTCGGAATTCTTCGCCCCCTGTCATCACCGTGTCACATTAATGTCATGGAATAAGGGCCCATCTTCAAAGGTTCCGGTCAGGACGACACCATGAATTCTTTCTCCAGTGAACAGGGCGTCAGCGAACACGGCGTCACCGACCTCAACAACGACGACCTCAACAACCCGGATTACTACCTGAACCGGGAGCTCAGCCTGCTGCAGTTCAACCTGCGCGTCCTTGAGCAGGCCATGGACGAGAATCATCCCTTGATGGAGCGGCTGAATTTCCTGCTGATTTTTTCCAGCAACATGGACGAGTTCTTCGAAATTCGCGTGGCTGGCCTGAAGAACAAACTGGAAACCC
>NZ_LWFX01001601.1:0-646 GCF_001635175.1 Alcanivorax sp. HI0083
GTGACGCCTCGACGGGAAATTTTTTCCGTCATGATAGTAGTGTTCATCAAGAGCGAGGAACACAGATAGGCGCTTGCGCAACCGGCCATCAAGGGAAGCAACGCATTCGGTTGGTGAGTCACTTCCACCGCGAAGACAACCGCCGTTAGCAGCGCCCGGGACGCCCCGGCAAACATGGCGGCCATCCCCACCAACCCGGCAACCGCAGGACTGATGCCCCACTCTGGAAACACCCCAGACAACAGTATTGCCAAGCCAGCCCCCAGGCTTCCGCCGATAATAAACAGTGGCGCCAAGGTCCCCCCTGACGTGCCACTGCCCAGAGCAATGGACCAGGAGACCCACTTGGCAAAGCCGATCAACAGTAATGCGGAAAGCGCCAGTTTGGCATTCACAATATCGCTGATCAGTTGGTAGCCCACCCCTAGGGTTTGCGGCACTATAAAACCGATCAAACCAACCGCAAGACCACCCAGTGCCGGCCACCACATCCAGTGAATGGGTAACCGCTCAAAGCCGTCTTCAATCCAGTACAGAACCCGAGTAACGAAAACACTGGTGCAGCCGATCAACGCCCCCATGACCGCATAAAAAAGCAACGCGGCCGACGACGCCGACAACACCGCCTGCATGGCAAAAACTGGTT
>NZ_LWFX01001602.1:0-951 GCF_001635175.1 Alcanivorax sp. HI0083
AAATATCGCTGTAGTCATAGCTGACGATGTTCTGCAGATTGTCGCCGCGGGCGGCGCTGACTTTGACAGGTTCCAGGGTGGATGCTCGGGTGTTGGCTTTGGCCAGGGCAAACGATCCATCCGGCTGTGCCTTTGCCACCAGGCCGGTGCCGGCGAGGATCCGGCTCAGGCCCTGTGCGGGGGTGTAGCTGCCTTGCAGGCCCTGGCTCTGCTGGCCTGCGGCAAGCTGGATGTCACCGGCAATCAGAGTGCCGGAGGCAGTGGCAAAGCGGGCCAGCACAGTATTGAGCGGCCCCGCCGCGATATTGTATTGCTGCTGGCCGGTTTCTGCCTGGGCAGGAAGAGCCAGGGTCAGGGTGAGGGGAAAGGTCAGGCCCATGGCAAGGCGCAATGTCATTGCCCGCAATACGGGTCGGGAAGGTTGGTAACGGCTCACGGTCACTCCAGTGTTGTCAGGATTGTGGTGCCCCTTTTTGGTGGGGCTTACTGACATATCGAATAGCGCCCTGCAAAGCGGAAAAGTTTTTTCGATTTTTTTGCTCAGGGGGTGGCGGGGGCGATATTGGTCCAGCCGGGCAGGGGCCGGGTGACCCGGATGGGCAGCGCGGATGCGAGCATGTCCAGAGCCTGCTGTGGGTCGGTCAGCGGGAAGCCCCCGAACACGCGCAGGTCGGCGGCCGCCGGGGACAGATTGATGTAGCCATGTTGGTAGCGCCGGAGTTCATCGACCAGATCGCCCAGGCGGATATCGTCTGCCGCCAGAATCCCCTTGTGCCAGGTTTCCCGTGCGGGGTCGGCGGGGTGAATCGGTTGCAGGGCGTTGGCGGAAAAACGGGTTTGTTGCTGAGGGTGCAGTACGCTTTTCTGCCGTGCCAGGTTGGTGATCTCCACCGCGCCGTCATAGACCGCGAGGAAGGTTGTGTTTGTTTCCCGGCGTACCGTGAAACGGGT
>NZ_LWFX01001603.1:0-750 GCF_001635175.1 Alcanivorax sp. HI0083
GATCACGGCCATGGAAATCAAGAAAGGCAGGCACACCAAAGCGTGCGGGTAGCGCGAGCGAAAGGCTGCTCACGCCTGTTCTTGTCCTTGTTCGCGGCCGAGCAGGGCGGCCTTGCGCTCAACCCCCCAGCGGTAACCGGACAGGCCGCCATCGGCGCGCACAATACGGTGGCAGGGCACCAGCACCGCCAGCCGGTTACTGGCGCATGCCCGCGCCACGGCGCGGGCCGCGGTGGGCCGGCCAAGCTTTTCTGCCAGTGCCTGGTAGGAGAGGGTTTGCCCTGCCGGAATCGATCTCAGCATCGCCCAAACCTGCTCCTGAAAGGCGGTGCCCCGGATATCCAGGGGCAGGGCATCCGGCATCGAAGCCTGTGTGCCGAGAGGCTGGTCGATCAGCGTAATCACCATGGCAACACGCTGATCGAATGCATTATTGCCGGGTAATATCTCTGCACCGCTAAATTCCTGTTGGAAATCTCGCAGCAGGGCATCCGGGTCATCGCCCATGGCGACGGCACAGATTCCATTTTTGCTTTCGGCCACCAGCACGGCGCCCAGCGAGCTGTCCGCAATGGCGACACGCAACGCCAGGCCTTTACCGGCTTTGCGGTACTGCCCCGGTTTCATGCCCAGTGTTTGCCCGGAGGAGCTATGGAGATGGCTGCTGGAATCAAAACCCGCGTGATGGGCGGCGTGGGTCAGCGGCTGGTCGTCACGCAGTTGTTGGCGAACTCGGCGGCGGCGGACCGC
>NZ_LWFX01001604.1:0-2788 GCF_001635175.1 Alcanivorax sp. HI0083
TGCTGCGCCGTTTTCACGAACGTCAACCTGTCGATATCGGCGGCACTATAGCGTCGAATACCTCCGGGAGGGCGTTCGGGCTCCGATAATAGCCCTCGTCGCTGGTAATAGCGGATTGTCTCGACATTGACGCCGGCCGCCTTGGCCAGGCCGCCAATGGTCATGGTGTCCGCCACTTTATCTGCATGTCTCTTCATGATGCTTGACTCCGTACCAAGCTACGGAAGTAACCTTATCGTAGCTCCCCCCATCCCGAAAGGAGAATCGTCAATGCGGACATCTAAAACGGGGCGAGGGCCCCTGGCCGCCGGAGGAGTCGCGGCCCTCCTGGCCTCGGCGTGTTGCCTCGGCCCGCTGGTGCTGATCACGCTGGGCGTTTCCGGCGCCTGGATCAGCAATCTGGCGGCGTTGGAGCCCTATCGCCCGCTCTTTATCGGCGTCGCGCTGGTGGCGATGTTCTTCGCCTGGCGTCGCGTCTTTCGGCCAGTGGAAAAGTGCCAGCCGGGAGAGGTGTGTGCCGTGCCACGGGTCAGGACGGGCTACAAGGCGATCTTCTGGCTCGTATCGCTGCTGGTGCTAATCGCCCTGGTATTCCCCTACATCTTGCCCCTGTTCTATTAAAAGGAGATCTACCATGAAAGCTCGTTTCGCCTTCATCGCGCTACTCGCCCTGCTCAGCACGCCCGCCTTAGCGGCCCTGCAGACCGTGACGCTGTCGGTGCCGGGCATGACCTGTGCCGCCTGCCCGATCACCGTCAAGGCCGCCCTCAACAAGGTGGACGGCGTCTCGCAAGTCGACGTGAGCTACGCGGATCTCGAGGCCGTGGTCACCTTTGACGACGCCCGAACGTCGGTGGAGGCATTGACCGAGGCCACCATCAACGCTGGGTATCCATCAACCCCGACATCCTCGCAAGCGGATCGAGAGTGATCATGAAGAATCCCAAGCCCCTGCTGCGCGTGAGCGTGATCGGCACCGTCCTGGTGGCATTGTGCTGCTTTACGCCGATCCTGGTGATCCTGCTTGGCACGGTGGGCCTGGCGGGGCTGACGGGCTATCTCGACGTTGTGTTATTGCCGGCCCTGGCCTTCTTCATCGGCCTGACCATTTATGCGATTTGGCGTAAGAAGCAGTTCGACGCCTGTTGTGACAACGGCTCTATCAAATCAAGGAATACGCCCCCTGAGTGACATCAAGCAGCTGCACATCGCGGTCATCGGGTGAGTTGTTTACGAGCTTGCCCGCCACGGTGAAGGAATAAGCGTGAAAGATTCGCAGAAATTTTTAAGCGTCGTGCTTGGCACCGGGTTGATGGTGCTGTGTTGCGCGCCAATCGCCCTGGTGCTATTCGGTACGGCGGGCCTGGCCGCGTTGGCAGGCTATCTCGATTACCTGCTGTTTGCCGCCCTGGCCATCGGCTTACCTCTCTACGCGCGATACCACAAGCGGAAGCAGGATGCCGGCTTTACTAATGAAGACTCGGAGAAACGTGATGATTGAACTCAACGTGAGTGGCATGACCTGTGACCGCTGTGCGGATCATGTCAGGGAAGCCCTGGAGAAGCTGCCCGGCGTGCAGTCGGTGGAGGTATCCTATCCTCAGGGGACGGCATCGGTAGCCGTTGATCCGGAGACACCGGCCTCGGCGTTGACGTTTGCCGTGACCCGACTTGGCTACCAAGCTCGACTGGCCAACAGTGGGCCCACTTCCCCGGCAGGCGCATCGGTGTCCAAGGGCCGTGATGAAGACGCCCCGCACATCGCGGTGATCGGCAGCGGCGGCGCCGCCATGGCGGCGGCCCTGAAAGCCGCCGAGCGCGGCGCCCGGATCACCCTGATCGAACGCGGCACCGTCGGCGGTACCTGTGTCAATACAGGCTGTGTGCCTTCGAAGATCATGATTCGCGCGGCCCATATTGCCCACTTGCGTACGGAAAGTCCCTTCGATGCAGGCCTGAGCGCCCAGGCGCCGGTGGTGGATCGGGCCAAGCTGCTCGAGCAGCAGCAGCGACGTGTCGAGGAACTGCGTGACGCCAAGTACGAGGGGATTCTGCGCGACCACCCGGCCATCACGGTCCTGCACGGCGAGGCCCGGTTTATCGATGCCCATAGCCTGATGGTCAAGCTGAACGAGGGCGGCGAGCAGGTCGTCCACTTCGACCGCGCCTTAATCGGTACTGGCGCCCGACCGGCAGTACCGCCGATCCCGGGTCTTGCCGACACCCCCTACCTGACCTCTACCAGTGCGCTGGCCCTGGACACCCTTCCCGAGCGGCTGATTGTGATCGGCGCCTCGGTGGTGGCCCTGGAACTGGCCCAGGCCTTCGCCCGGCTGGGCAGCCGGGTCACGGTGCTGGCCCGCAGCCGCCTGCTCTCCCAGGAAGACCCGGCGGTAGGGGATGCGGTGGAGGCGGCGTTTCGCCGCGAGAGCATCGAGGTCCTCAAGCAGACCCAGGCGAGCCGCGTGGACTACACCGACAATGAATTCATTGTCGACACCAACGCCGGCACCTTGCGGGCGGATCAACTGCTGGTGGCCACCGGACGGACACCCAATACCGAGGCCCTGAACCTGGCGAGCCTCGGCGTGGAAACCGCACGTGGGGCGATTCTGGTCGATGAGCATCTGCACACCACGGTGCCGGGGCTCTATGCCGCCGGTGACTGCACCGATCAGCCGGAGTTCGTCTATGTCGCCGCCGCCGGGGGCAGCCGGGCTGCCGTCAACATGACCGGGGGCGAAGCCACCCTGGACCTGAGCGCCATGCCGGCGGTGATCTTCACCGA
>NZ_LWFX01001605.1:0-1733 GCF_001635175.1 Alcanivorax sp. HI0083
CCAAGCTTCTTCCGATTCGATGCGGTAATCGCGAACGTAGTCAACAATGTCCTGAATGACTTGATCGTAATCGGGTCGCAGGTTCTGATCGGTATTGCTGGCCATGGTAGACGCCTCCCTGGATCGGTTGGCTTTCAGGGTCTCCCCCGGGATGGCAGAGGGTCAAGCATTGCCGGGGGTTAATTGAGCGGCTTTTACAGTTGCAGATCGGGTTCACCCAAGGGCACAGAAAGGCAAAGCCGTAACCCGACAATGAATTTGTCGGATTACGCCTTCAGGCTAATCTGACCTACAGTGGCTACCCGTTTCAGCTGGCGTTACCTAGAAGCAGTCTCCGGGGATGCGGACATTGCCTTCCATCAACACACGGGCGCTACGGCTCATGCTGGCTTTGGTGGCCGTCCACTGCCCATCGATCTGTTTGGCCCCCGCGCCAACCCGCAGCGTGCCCGACGGATGACCAAAGGTAACGCTGTCGCGTTCGCCACCGCCAGCCGCCAGATTGACCAGGGTGCCGGGCACTGCCGAGGCACTGGCGATGGCAACCGCAGCGGTGCCCATCATGGCGTGGTGCAGCTTGCCCATGGACAGCGCACGCACCAACAGGTCCACATCTTCTTCACCAATTTGCTTGCCGCTGGAGGCGGCGTAGCTCTTGGGCCTGGAGACGAAGGCAATCTTCGGGGTGTGCTGTCGCGCCTGGGCTTCTTCAATGTTGTCGATCAGTCCCATGTGCTTAGCACCGTAGGCACGGATCGTTTCAAACCTCTGCAGCGCTTCCTTGTTTTCGTTGATGTCACCCTGCAGCTCGGTACCGGTGTAACCGATATCTTCTGCATTGACGAAAACGGTAGGAATACCGGCATTGATCATGGTGGCCGGGAAAGTACCAACGCCCGGAACCTCCAGCTCATCAACCACATTGCCGGTGGGGAACATGGCGCCCTCCCCGTCTGCCGGGTCCATGAAGTCCACTTTTACTTCGGCGGCCGGAAAGGTTACGCCGTCCAGTTCAAAATCGCCGGTTTCCTGAACTTCACCATTGGTAATGGGAACGTGGGCAATGATGGTTTTCTGGATATTGACCTGCCAGATGCGCACAATCGCAATGCCGTTATCAGGGATTCGGTCAGCAGACACCAGGCCGTTATTGATGGCAAAAGCCCCCACTGCTGCTGTCAGGTTGCCACAGTTGCCGCTCCAGTCCACGAAGGGTTTATCGATGGAAACCTGGCCAAACAGATAATCCACGTCGTGATCGGCCTTTTCACTTTTCGCCAGGATTGCTGACTTGCTGGTGCTGGACGTGGCGCCGCCCATGCCATCGGTGTGTTTGCCGTAAGGATCGGGGCTGCCGATCACCCGCAGCAGAATCTTGTCGCGGGCTTCGCCGGGAACCTGTGCGGCTTCAGGCAGATCCGTCAGGCTGAAGAAAACGCCTTTGCTGGTGCCGCCACGCATATAGGTAGCGGGGATTTTAATTTGTGGGGCGTGAGCCATTGTATTGCTCCCTTTAAAAAACCCCGGCGGGACTGCCCGGCGGGGTTACATTGTTCGTTTGCAAACAAACATCGACAAACAGTCGGCGGAGATTGGCTAACGCCAATTTCCGCCCTACTGTTGCCGCCTAACCCGCTTCCGCCATGAACTCGTTGGCGAATTTTTGCAGGATGCCACCGGCGGAATACACGGACACTTCTTCTGCCGTATCCAGGCGACACAGCACCGGGATG
>NZ_LWFX01001606.1:0-451 GCF_001635175.1 Alcanivorax sp. HI0083
GCTTCGGCCGCGTTTTTTGTTTGGGGGCACTGCGTTACACTAGCGCCATCATTAATGGGTGGATAACCATGCAGGATAACGACAAGACAACAGCGACGGATACGCCGGAAACCTTTGAGGTTGTGGAAGCAGAGCATCGTACTGGCGCTCGCCACAAGGGGGTTTACCTTTTGCCGAACCTGTTTACCACGGCGGCGCTGTTTGCCGGGTTCTACGCCATCGTGGCGGCCATGAACGGGCATTTTGAGAACGCCGCTCTGGGGATCATCATTGCCGGCATCCTGGACGGGATGGACGGTGGGGTGGCGCGGATGACCAATACCCAGAGCAAATTCGGGGCGGAGTATGACTCACTCTCCGATTGTGTGGCCTTCGGTGTCGCGCCGGGGCTGGTGGCATATGCCTGGGCATTGTCCGGCCTTGGCAAGTTTGGCTGGGTGGCGGCGTTCAT
>NZ_LWFX01001607.1:0-810 GCF_001635175.1 Alcanivorax sp. HI0083
ATAGCGGGAAAACAGCAGGGAAAACACCGTGTCCAGCAACACACCCGACAATCAGGTCCATTGGTTCCGTCACTCCTCGCCGTACATCAACGCGCACCGGGGCCGAACCTTTGTGGTGATGCTGGCCGGGGAACTGCTGGACGGGCCACGGCTGGCTCCCCTGATCCACGACCTGGCCCTGCTCAACAGCCTGGGCATAAAGCTGGTATTGGTCCATGGCGCCCGGCCGCAAATCAGTGCGCACCTGGCCAGGGCGGGCATCGAATCCACCTTCGAACAGCACATGCGCATCACCGATAGCGCCGCGCTGGACAGCGTCATGGCCGCCGTGGGTGGGCTGCGCCTGAAACTGGAAGGGCTGTTCTCCATGGGCCTGGCCAACTCGCCCATGCACAACGCGGGCATCCGGCTGGTCAGCGGCAATTTCGTGGTGGCCAAACCGGTGGGTGTACGTAACGGCTTCGACTACCAGCACACCGGCGAAGTGCGGCGCATCGACGTGGACGCCATCCGCCAGCAACACCAGAGCGGCAACGTGGTGCTGCTCTCCCCGGTCGGCTGCTCGCCCACCGGCGAGCTGTTCAATGTGAACGCCGAAGAAGTGGCCTCCACCGCCGCCATCGCCCTGGGCGCAGACAAACTGATCCTGCTCGGTGATGACCTGCGTCTGGCTGACACCCAGGGCGACCTCATCCGCGAACTGTCGCCCCAGGAGGCCGGCNAGTTGCTGGCGGAAGACAAACGGGCAGACAACGGCATCGACCGGCAACTCACCGCGGCCTGCCACGCCGCCAGCAATGGCGTGGCACG
>NZ_LWFX01001608.1:0-3945 GCF_001635175.1 Alcanivorax sp. HI0083
GGGCCACCGCCCATGGTGTCGTCACCCTTACCGGTACCCACACTGCTACGCCAGCCCAAGCCTTGCTCCGCCAACCCGGCGCCTTCCGGGTCGGGGCCGACTTTTTCCGGGTCACCGGCACCGTGGGCTTTGCCGAAGGTGTGACCACCGGCAATCAGGGCAACGGTTTCTTCATCGTCCATGGCCATGCGCGCAAACGTTTCGCGAATGTCGTGGGCGGCGGCTTTCGGGTCCGGGTCGCCATTGGGGCCTTCCGGGTTCACATAGATCAGCCCCATCATGGTGGCAGCCAGGGGGTTTTCCAGATCACGCTTGCCATCGAAGCGTTTTTCGTTGGTCAGCCATTCATGTTCACGGCCCCAGTACACATCCTGATCCGGTTCCCAGGTATCTTCACGGCCACCGGCAAAGCCAAAGGTTTTAAAGCCCATGGATTCCAGTGCCACATTGCCGGTAAGAATGATCAGATCTGCCCAGGAAATCTTGCTGCCGTATTTCTGTTTCACCGGCCAGATCAGGCGACGGGCCTTGTCCAGGTTCACGTTATCCGGCCAGCCATTGAGCGGGGCAAAACGCTGCTGGCCACGGCCACCGCCGCCACGCCCATCACCAATGCGATAGGTACCGGCGCTGTGCCAGGCCATCCGAATGAACAGCCCACCGTAGTGGCCGAAATCCGCCGGCCACCAGTCCTGTGAATCGGTCATTACGGCGTGCAGATCTTTTTTCACCGCCTCCAGATCCAGGCTGTTGAATGCCTTGGCATAGTCGAAATCCACATTCATGGGGTTCGACAGTGAGGAATGCTGGTTGAGCAGATCCAGGCGCAACTGGTTCGGCCACCAGTCCTGATTGGTGGTTCCGCCACCTGCGGCATGCATCGGGCATTGACTTGCATCAGCCATGACTCTCTCCCTGTTGAGTGTGTGTTAGCTGTTGATCCAGTTATATCCCTTAACCCTCGCCCCCGGCCAGTTGGCTTTGGCAAATACGCCGATAGTTTTTCCCAAACACGAAAAGATCGCCGATAGACCGTCACCGTTGCTTGCGGCCCCAACGCCTTCGTAATGTAACGCCTGAGAGGCAACAAGCACAAAGCGCCAGCCTGGCAGCCAGAACTTCACACAACCTTCACCCAAACGGGCAGCGGTCATCACAAAATACCCGTGGGAGACGCAGAAAATATGACAAGGGGGAAGAGGAAAGGGGGGCGGCCGGAACCACGCGGGCGAAGGTTATAAGAGTAATAAAAAGGGCCAGACGCTGGCTTTACACCCGCTCCTGAACCCCATTACCGCTGTACTTTTGCGTCTTCACCCAGGCTGGAATTGCCCTGCAGCCGGACAGAGAGCCTGAGGAATCCACCTATTTGATCAGCTTCTTCATCATGTTGACCTTATCCTTGTAAGGCGCATAACGGAACTTGATGTCGAACAGTGTCGTCGCCTTCAGGATGCTTCGCTTGTGAGAAAAAACATCAAAGGAGTTCTGCCCGTGATAAGCCCCCATACCACTTTCGCCCACGCCACCGAACGGCAGGTTGGGGTTGGCCACATGCATCACGGTGTTGTTGATGCAGCCACCGCCGAACTGGGTATTGTCGAGCACCTGGCGCTCCACGTGTTCACTGCCAGTGAACAGGTATAACGCCAGCGGATGTTCCGGCAGTTTTTTGAGGTTGCCTATCAGCTCCTCCATGGACGAGTAAGTCAGCATGGGCAGCACCGGGCCAAAAATTTCTTCCTGCATCACCGTGTCATCCATGGTCACGTCCGTGAGCAAGGTCGGGGCGATATATTTCCGGGCCTTGTCGGTCTCGCCGCCTGCCAGCACCTTGGCGGTGTCAATCAAGCCAGCCACCCGATCAAAGTGGCGATCATTGATCATGCGCCCCAGGTCCGGGCTCTGGCTCGGGTCATCGCCGTAGAATGCTTTCAGCGTAGCAACCATTTCCTTCTCGAAGGCACTCTTGATATCCGCGTGCACATGGATGTGATCCGGCGCCACACAGGTCTGCCCCACATTCAACATCTTGCCGGCGAGAATCCGGCGGGCGGCCACTTTCAGGTTGGCGTCCTTATGCACGATGGTGGGGCTCTTGCCGCCCAGCTCCAGCGTTACCTTGGTCAGGTGCTTGGCAGCGGCGGCCATGACGATACGGCCCACCCGTGGGCTACCCGTGAAGAAGATATGGTCGAAGCGCTCTTCGAGCAGCTCATTGGTCACCTCGGTACTGCCCTTGAACACCGCCACATATTCGTCGCTGTAGCACTGTTTGATGATCTTCTCGACCACATCCGCCACGGTGGGGTTCAAGGATGAGGGCTTCAACACAGCCGTGTTGCCGGCGGCAATGGACCCGATCAGCGGCTGCACCAATAACAGAAACGGATAGTTGTAAGGGCCAAGCAAAAAGGTGCCCCCCTGCGGGGTAGACTCAATACGGCTGCGACCCGGTTGCGCCCACATGCAGGTGCCCACGCGCTTGGGTTTCATCCAGTTTTTCAGGTGCTTGATGGTGTGTTTTAGGTCCTCGATGGCCGTGCTGATTTCAATGTAGGCCTCGAAGGGCGGGCGACCGATATCTGCATGCAGGGCATCCTGAATCTGGCCCTGGTACTGAACAATCGCGTCTTTCAGCTTTTTCAGCTGCCGCAGACGAAATTCATAACTGCGGGTCGCCCCGGATTCAAAGTAGTTACGCTGACGGGCGACAGCCCGGGTCGCCCACCCCTGTGCTTCATTCACATTGCTGTTATCCAGAACCGCACCCATGGCAAATCTCCGTGTGAATACATTATTCAGGGCCACGAGTGTTCCACGGGTTCTTCGCACCCACCATGAGAAAAGTGCGCGAAACCTGACATAAAAAACCAACCGGGGTCATTTACCCGCACAAAGTAAACAAGCCCTTACTTATTGTTTTCCTTACAGAAAGTAGACCATCTACAGATTCGCACCGAGCGTCTACCTTGAGACTGTCGATGAGCCACCAGCGTCAGGCAGTCATGCGGTTATTGCACGTCAGCCTCACGCGCCGCTTTTGCCGCAGAGACTGGCACAGAGAGCTTGTTCGCATGGCGTGGCGTCGCTCGCGCAAAGTGCGTGTAAATCTGCTGAAGATCCGCTTCCATATCATCGCCGGGATAAATCACCACGGGAAACGAAAAGGTTTTTGCCTTGTAGTCCGCCAACGCCAGAATAATCGGCACCTTGGCCTGGCGGGCAATATGATAGAACCCCAGCTTCCATTGATCTGCATTGCTGCGGGTGCCTTCCGGGGTCACCGCGATCAGCAACTTCTCACGCTCTGCAAACGCCGCCACGGTTTGCTCAACCATCCCGCCAGCCTGGCCCCGCTCAATCGGCATGGCCCCCAGTTTGCGCAGCAAGACCCCCAGCGGCCCCTTGAACAGGCTGCTTTTGATCATCACGTTGACGTCTTTCTGCAATGCGGAGCGGCTCACCAGCGCCAACACCCCGTCCCAGTTGGAGGTGTGAGGCCCGCCGGCAATCACTGCCCGGTCGATATCCGGGAAGGGGCCGGCCGACCAACCGGTGAGCCGCAACAGCGCCTGGCCGATTCGCTGGCCCAAAGGCACACGGGGCGGCCGCTCTGTGGACTGATTTTGCATACCCTAACCCTCAATTGGTGTCGCATTCCCGCCCTGCGGGCGCGGCTGCAGCGCAGCACAATCGCACAGTATATCGGATAGCCCACCGGCACCGCATTGACGACTCACTCCCCGACTTGCCCCACAACCGGTTTGCCTCTGTATAATTGCCCGATCCAGACACGCCATTACTGCCGACAGGACCTCCCTATGCCGTCTTTCGATATTGTTTCCGAGATTGATGAAGTCGCCCTTCGCCATGCGGTGGACAACGCCAACCGCGAGCTGTCTACCCGGTTCGATTTCCGCGGCGTGGAGGCCAGCATCGAGC
>NZ_LWFX01001609.1:0-1478 GCF_001635175.1 Alcanivorax sp. HI0083
CGCTGGCGTTCACCGATACCACAAAGCCGTGGCGCCTCTGCCGGGCAACGACCTTGCAGCTGCGCCAGTGCTTCGTCGTCCGCCAACGCCATCCACTGGTCCACCTGCGCCCGCGGGCCGGTCCACACAAGCGCCATGCGCTGGTCGGGCAGCGGCAACAGGGCCAGTGGGCCGTCATTCAGAAAGCGTTCGCAGGCGATTCCCTTGTGGGGCTCTTTCAGGGACAGGTTAGCGATCAACGCATCGTGACCAGTGTCGTGGTCACGGGCGCTAATGCCGAGCCACTCCCGGGTCTTGGACCGGGCGCCGTCGGCGGCGATCAACAGCGGCGTTTCCACCACCTCGCCACTGGCCAGAGTGATTTGGTAACCGCCCTCCTGCCGGCGAATACCCGACAAGGTATCCGGCGCCCGCACTTCAATGCCCTCATCCGCAAACAAGGCCCCGAGCAACACAAACCCCAGCCAGCGGTTTTCCACCACGGCACCCAGCTGCTCTACCCCTTCTTCTGCGGCGGACATGCGCGTTATACCAAGGCGGGATTGTCGCGACACATGCACCGTACCGATAGCCGCCGCGTGCTCTCGAACGGCATGGCCCAGACCCAGATCATCCAGTACCGCCAACGTCCCCGCGGACAAGGCGGTACTGCGGGCATCAAAGCTGGGAGTCAGGGGGGGAGCGTCTGGCAGGGACAGCGGATGGCTTTCGATCAGCATTACCCGGGCGGCACCGTGACGACGCAACAACAGCGCCAGCAAGGCCCCGGCCATACCACCGCCAACAATCACCAAAGGTTGTTGCGTCATTCCAACGTCCATTTTCACTGTAGGAGCGCCACTTGAGGCGCGAATCATGCAAAGCGTTGAAAGTTCAAAGTGTAAAGTTTAAACGCGAATCCAGTTGTCGATGTGTGTAATGTCGTGCCCGCGTTCCCCGGTAATGGCGCGGGCACAGACACTCAAAGGCAACCCCCCTCTCGCGCTTTTCAACTTTAAACTTTCAACTACCCTTCATTATCTTTTCGATATCCGCCACGTCCTTCGGCACTTCGTGACTAAGCACTTCGCAGCCGGTTTTGGTGACCAGCACATCATCCTCGATACGGATGCCAATACCCCGCCATTGCTCGTCCACTGTGGTGTCATCCGGCGCCACATACAGCCCCGGCTCCACGGTCAGCGCCATGCCCGGCTCCAGCTGGCGCCATTGTTCCTGAATGCGGTAATCACCCACATCATGCACATCCAGCCCCAGCCAATGGCCGGTGCGATGCATAAAGAATTGTCGGTAGCCTTCGGTTTCCACCAGCTCGTTGAATTCCCCTTTCAACAGGCCCAGGTCGATCAGCCCCTGAGTAAGGATATTCACCACCTGCTCGTGGGGCACGTTCCAGTGGTTGTCCGGGTGGGTAGCTTCGATGGCCGCATACTGGCTGGCCAGCACCAGCTCATACAGCGCCTGCTGTGGCTTGCTGA
>NZ_LWFX01001610.1:0-570 GCF_001635175.1 Alcanivorax sp. HI0083
GGGGGGGTATTTGCCATTGACCAGCCGGTAGGCGATTTGTCCGCGTAGCGTGGTACATGGCAAGGCATCGGTATTCGGTTCACTCAGCCCCATTGGCCGCCTCGCAGGCTGTCGAGCTGACGGTGCACCTCGTAAAGGCTGGCGACCCGGCCGCTGCCCATGATGCTCATGGGCGTGGCGCCATTAAAAAAGGCGTTATGGTTGGCCATGCGCACAAAGCCGTACACGTTCTCCTTGTTCCCGAACAGGGTCCGTAGCGCCTGATGGATATTCAGCAGGTAGCTGAGGCGCTCGAGCAGGTCCTGGCTTACCCGCGCGCTGTCTGGCTGGCTCTGGTATTTGTGCAAGGTGGAGCGGCCGACACCGAGTAGCGCCATTTTCTCCTTTTCGCTGCACTGCCAGTGCTCCAGTAGTTTCAATACCGCACGCAAGGCGGCATGGCGGGCGCCATCGTCCAGAGCTTGTGGGGTATAGGCTGTTGCGGGTTCCATGTTTTGCCTCCTGTTGATGACAATAATGGTCTATATTTTGGTTTTTGTCTATATTGAGACATTCGGAGCAAGAAAATGT
>NZ_LWFX01001611.1:0-839 GCF_001635175.1 Alcanivorax sp. HI0083
TGCCAGCATGCACATCCGCATGGAAGAAGTCGCACAGCATCAGGCTCGAGAACCAGGTGTTAAGCGCAGAAATCAGAGTGCCCGCCGGGTCATCGGTATACTTTTTCAGCACATTCATGTCCGTCAGAGGCACCCCAAAGAAGCGCTCCATTGTCAGGACTTTACCAGTGGTATGGGACATTACGGGCTCTGGCGCGATGGCCTGGGAATTGCCGGTATCACGCAAGAAGACGTTAAACGCCTTGAGATTACCCGCCTCCTTGATGAAGTCACACTCTTCCAGCATCCCCGCCTGCAGCTCTTCAATCACCCCCGAAATGGCGGAACGGGACAATCCCGGAGCCAACCGTTCGGTGATTCTGGCGGCGAAGTACAAAAAATTGAAATCCGTGAGTAAAACATTCTTCACTCCCGGGCGCTGAACCTTGATCACCACATCCTGACCATTCTTTAGTTTAGCCGCATGAACTTGAGCAATTGACGCACTGGCCAATGGTTTGGGGTCTACAAATTGATAAAGCGTCTCCAGGCTGTCCCCCAGCTCGGACTCGATGGTTTCCCGGATGTAATGAAAAGGTAGGGGTGGAGTCCGGTCCAGACACCGCTGGAATTCCTCGACATACTCCTCCGGGAAAATCGACGGTGAACTGGCGATAAACTGCCCCAGCTTGATGTAGGTCGTGCCCAGAGATTCAAAGGTAGTACGCAGCAAAGCCGGTACTGGCGGGCGATCGCCCAATGCCCAGCCCAGCCCCTGACGACCGACCACACCCAGTGTTTCGAGAATTCGCAGCCCACCCCGGGCGGTATTCAACGCCAGTGAAAGGCCACTCCGTTCG
>NZ_LWFX01001612.1:0-272 GCF_001635175.1 Alcanivorax sp. HI0083
AGCAATAGACGCACTGGCCAATGGTTTGGGGTCTACAAATTGATAAAGCGTCTCCAGGCTGTCCCCCAGCTCGGACTCGATGGTTTCCCGGATGTAATGAAAAGGTAGGGGTGGAGTCCGGTCCAGACACCGCTGGAATTCCTCGACATACTCCTCCGGGAAAATCGACGGTGAACTGGCGATAAACTGCCCCAGCTTGATGTAGGTCGTGCCCAGAGATTCAAAGGTAGTACGCAGCAAAGCCGGTACTGGCGGGCGATCGCCCAATGCCC
>NZ_LWFX01001613.1:0-733 GCF_001635175.1 Alcanivorax sp. HI0083
GGTTGAACGCCGGCCTGCACCGGTACGCCACGAAAAGCGGTTTCCACCACGCCCACATAACGCTGGTGGGGCTTGGCCGATACCGGTTGCCCATCCCCCGGGGCGTGCTCCCGTATCAGCGCGTCCATAAAGGCGAGCTTGTCGGTGAGCATGGGGAAGATTTCGTCGGCGATCTGGCGCAGCAGCGGTTCCAGGGTGGCCGGAATCCCGTCGTCGGCCAGGTAGGCATCGCCATAGCCGGGAAACTCCGGCGTATCCAGCCCCGGTGCGGTCATCCGTTCCACCCAGCGGAACACTTTCGGCGCACGGGTTTTCATCAGGTTGGCGGGCACCGGGTCGCGGCCCAGGTGGGCAAACAGCGGGCCGATCAAGCCATAGTCGCCCAGTGACGGCCGTCCGCCAAACAGGTAGGGGTGTTCAGCGAAGTGGGCGTTTAGGGTGTCGAGCAGTTGCAGATAGGAGGCCTCGATTTCCGGCACCGTGTGGGCATCCACGCCCAGTTGGGGCAGGTAGGCATTCATCCGCGACATGATCTTGTCGGCCATGGCCTCACCGGCACCGGCGGCAAACTGGTCATGCAGAAAGCCTTCCTGGGCCTCACGGTAACTCCAGCGGTAGTGCATGGCGTGGGGCAGCATGGCCTGGGTACCGTAGTAGGCGATGATCACAGAGAGCACCCGCTGTAGCAGCCCATCCGGGTAGGCGGAATATTGCACGCCCTGTTGCTCAAAGT